>NZ_JACJDP010000034.1:0-43363 GCF_014163575.1 Psychromonas sp. SR45-3 | reverse complement strand
TAAATGCTCAGGGCTAAGCTATTTATGCTTAGTTCAAGGCGAAAAAGCGCAGTTTAGTGGTTTAAATGAGCATTTTTCAACGAAGAAATAGGCTTAAATAGCGACGGCCTGAGTAGTTACAAATATTTAATCTTATATGGTATTAGTTAGTTACAAGCGAATTAGAGGGGAGTCGAGGTAAAACATCAAAGGTGATAGGTAAAGGTTGAATTGAATCTATTTCAGCAAAGAAGCATAAATACAATATTTATTGATTTTATACTTGGCAAAATAAAAAAACATGCTGCAGCATAATGTCATTCACTTAAGGTGAAAGGCATATTTACTTTTAGCACCGGATATCGATTCTTAGAAGGCTTTAAACACCTAGGATAACTTCGTTTTCGCTTTGCCTTCCAGCTTAAACTGGGCGGCATTTATTGCTATATCTATCACTATCTTTGGGACTTTTTCTAGTGTATATATGGGCATCATGGTCGGAGTATGAATAATACGAGAAGACTCATCTCTGAAGCCCAATTGATTAGTAAAAGCACCTTTAAGTGATTTCGCCATCAGTATCATTTTGTAACGAATTACATTATAACCCCATCACTCTTGATCAATTAATTCAGGTAGATTACTACGTAATGTAAAACGTCTTTCAAGCATGTGCTGCTTCATTTCGCGATAACTTAATTCAACTCCCCAACTATGCGCTTAGGCAAGATTCGATAATGTCTTGCTCTAAGATATCTGACAAAGAAGAAAATTCGGTAAGATGATTAATCGAAGTGCGAGCGAGTGCTTCTGAAAACGCCATAAAAAATCCCATGACCTTTTGAGTCATAGGATTTTGATCTTCTTCAGCTAAAAATAAACTAACTTTTCTTAACTGTTCGGCATTACGCTAACAAGCATCATTTTTATTCATTATAACGTTAATTGGAATCATGACTTATAAGCAATACAAACGTCCCAACACCAATCAAAGAGGCTTAAGTTAACATTTCGATTTCACTATTTTTTCTGGCGAAAAAAAGACACCTTTAGTCACTTGCCAAGTGACTGCTAATGCACCAATCATAAACACGATGTCACCGATGGTACGTGCCCAACGCAATGTAACTAATGTATCACTTTGCATAACGGCTTCACTACGTGCATACCAAAGCCCCTCCGATGCACTCGCAATAAATTGAATAATGCCAATGGGTAATAAACTAGTAAATAACATCAGTGCTAAGCCTATATTCATCCACCAAAAAGAAACCTTCATTAAACGCTCATCAAATTTCAAATGAGGGCGAATG
Organism: Psychromonas sp. SR45-3; assembly: GCF_014163575.1. Taxonomy (NCBI): domain Bacteria; kingdom Pseudomonadati; phylum Pseudomonadota; class Gammaproteobacteria; order Alteromonadales; family Psychromonadaceae; genus Psychromonas; species Psychromonas sp. SR45-3. The sequence continues at coordinate 42,071 of NZ_JACJDP010000034.1, read as the reverse complement.
TATCTTAATACCAATAAGGTAAAACCGAGCGCTAAGAAACCGTACACACCAAATAATGCAGCATGCGCATGAGTTGCCGTCGTATTAAGACCTTGAATGTAATATAAAGAGATTGGCGGATTGATCATAAACCCTAATACGCCAGCGCCTAACATATTCCAAAAAGCAACAGCAACAAAGTACATAATAGGCCATTTCACACTGTCCATCCAAGGCGCACGATTTTGCAACTTGTAGTGCTCCCAAGCTTCATATCCAAGCACAATTAGTGGCACAACTTCGAGTGCACTAAAGGTCGCACCGACTGCCATAACAGGTGTTGTCGTACCAGAAAAATACAAATGATGGAAAGTACCCGGAATACCCCCTAACATGAATAAAGAGGCTGATGCTAATGAAGCCACTGTCGCCATACGTTGAGAAACTAATCCCATATTAAAGAAAATAAATGCCAACGCAGTAGTAGCAAAAACTTCAAAGAAACCTTCAACCCATAGATGTACAATCCACCAACGCCAATATTCCATCACAGAGAGATGTGTTCTTTCACCGTAGAAGAAACCCGCCCCATAAAATAAACCAATCGCGATACATGAGAACATAAATAAAACTAATAAGTTTTTATCACCTTTCTGTTTCAACGTCGGCGCAATACAACGCATCATCAACGTTAACCACAATACAAGCCCAATAAATTTACCAATTTGCCATAATCGCCCTAAATCAACATATTCATAACCTTGATGGCCTAACCAAAAATTTAAATTTGCTGGCATTATTTGCGCAATCGCTAAGTAATTACCTATAAATGAGCCAACAACGACTAGAACCAGTGCCCAAAAAAGCACATCAACACCAAGTTTTTGGAATCTAGGATCTTTACCTCCATTGATGACTGGTGCTAAAAATAATCCTGCCGCTAAAAAGCCACTGGCGATCCAAAATAAAGCAGATTGAATATGCCAAGTACGCACTAAACTATAAGGAAACCATTCTGAAGTTTGAATACCGTAAAAGCCTTGACCTTCAACGGTATAATGCGCGGTGAGAGCCCCCATAAAAATTTGAAAAGTAAACAAAGCCACGACCAGAAATAAATATTTACCTAATGCTTTTTGCGAAGCTGTTAACGCGAAAGATAAGATAGGATCATTGAGTGGCGCAACAGGTTCACTTTCATCTTCTTTCCGTAAAAATGCCCAAGCCCATACTAAAGTACCAATACCGGCAATCAATAATACAATACTCACAACAGACCATAAAATATTTTCAGTGGTGGGTTTATTATCGATTAATGGTTCATGCGGCCAATTATTTGTATAAGTTGCACTACCGTCGCTACGTTCAGTTGAGGCAGCCCAAGCGGTCCAAAAAAAGAATTCAGTTAAACGTTCCCTTCTCTCTGCACTTGGTAATGTCAGCTCTTTCATGGCGTAGTTTTCACGCGTTTTTTGTAATTCAGGTGCACCGCCAAAGAGCGCATTATAATACTCACCCGTTTGCTCAATCGCTTGCAGACGCCTTACAGATAACGTGACAGTATTTTTATCATGATCATAGGTATTTGTTCTGTAATCATTTTTAAGTTTATATTGTAATGTGTTTTGCTGCTCTCCGGTTAATCGCTCAAAAGGTTTAGCAAACTCGTCCATTGCCGCTAAATCCAACCAATTAACAAGTTCTCGATGTAACCAATCCGCTGTCCAATCGGGCGCTTGATAAGCACCATGACCCCATATTGATCCCAGTTGCATCCCACCGACTGATTGCCAAGCCGTTTGACCGTCTAATATTTTTTCTTCCGTTGTAAAAATATCACCACGTTCAGAAACGAATGATGCTGGTATCGGTGGTGCTGTACGATAAATTTCTGTTCCGTAGTAACCTAATAATGAAAAGGTAATGGCAAGCACCCCTAAGAGGGTCCACCACAATTTTTTATACTCTCCCATAACATGCTCCTTTTGATGAGTATTTAGCCTTTAATTAACAACCTTAAACTCAAAAACCTCTAAAATAAAAACCCTTTATTTAACTTACAAATAAAAGATGCATTTAAAATGAATCTTATTTGAGGCGATTTTACATACAAAATTAAAGATGTAAACTATATGTATCTTTTAAATCGAAGTATTTAAAATAATTCTTTAAGATATTAAGGCGATAAAGACAAAATAATGCCATTATTAAATATCATCACATAGGTGCTTTATATGAACATTTCTCGTTTTACCGATTACTCATTACGAGTATTAATTTACCTTGCGGCTGCAAAAGAAACTTCCCACATTATCACTATTAAAGAAGTCGCTGAGCGATATCAAATATCAAAAAATCATTTGATGAAAGTAGTGCAGGAACTGAGTGCCAACAATCATATCAATGCAACTCGGGGGAAAAATGGAGGAATAAAGCTTAATACAGCGCCTGAAAATATAAATATAGGCCAGTTGGTTCGCTCTATAGAACAAGGTTCAACATTGGTTGAATGCTTTGGCAAAGATAACCAATGTGTGATCACATCAAGTTGCCAGCTAAAAAGAATGTTTGCACAAGCAATGGAATCTTTCTTTGATTGTTTAGATCAATACACGTTAGCTGATTTAATCAAAGGAGAGAATAAAGCTGCACTCAGACAGGTACTTAAGATTCCAATAGAATAAACGGCTCTTTTCAAAAGAAAAAACTTAACCGACAATCAATTTTAAGATGCCAAGCATAACGATATGATGAATAAGCAGTGATGAATAAGCAGTGGCTAGAAACGAAAAAACATACCGAAGTATGTTTTTTTAGTGAATAAAATATTAACAGTTTTTATTTGTGGTAAGGCACACTCAATTCATGCACAGCATCAACAAACACTTTCGCATTTTCAGGTGGTACATCTAAATGAATACCATGCCCTAAATTAAACACATGACCATTGCCTGTACCAAAACCTTCTAAGATAGTCGCCACTTCTTGGCGAATACGTTCTGGTGACGCGTATAACATCGATGGATCCATATTACCTTGCAGTGCAACACGCGAACCAACACGCGCTTTCGCTTCTTTGATATCAATTGTCCAATCTAGACCAATTGCATCACAACCAGTATCAGCGATTTGTTCGATCCATTGACCGCCATTCTTTGTGAATAAAGTCACCGGAATTTTTTGACCATCGTAGTTACGGGTTAAACCATCCACTATTTTATGCATATATTGCAATGAAAAGTCTTTATAATCGCGTGGCGATAAAATCCCACCCCACGTATCAAATACCATCACAGATTGAGCACCTGCAGCAATTTGTGCATTTAAATAAGCAATCACAGAGTCTGCCAATTTATCCAATAACAGATGCAATGTTTGTGGCTCTGCAAATGCCATTTTTTTAATTTTAGTGAAGAATTTTGAGCCGCTGCCTTCAACCATATAAGTCGCTAACGTCCACGGGCTACCAGAGAAACCAATTAATGGTACTTCGCCTTTTAAATCACGACGAATGGTACGGACCGCATTCATTACATACTGAAGTTCACCTTCAGGATCTGGCATGATCAGGTTATCAACATCTTTTTTACAGCTAATAGGACGCTCAAATCGAGGGCCTTCGCCTTCTGAGAAATATAACCCTAAACCCATCGCATCAGGAATAGTTAAGATATCAGAAAAAAGAATCGCCGCATCTAGGTCAAATCGGCGTAACGGCTGTAATGTTACTTCACAAGCTAAATCTGCATTACGGCAAAGCGACATAAAGTCACCCGCTTGTGCTCGAGTCGCTTTATATTCAGGTAGGTAGCGGCCTGCTTGACGCATCATCCAGACAGGTGTTTTATCTACTTCTTGCTTTAACAAAGCACGAATATAACGATCGTTTTTTAATTCAGTCATTGGTAACCTTTTCTTTTCTGTCTATTGATGGCGCGCCGAGTTTATTTAGATGTCAGCTCAATTATTGGCGCACATACTAACATTTAAAATAAATGAACGCGCCCTAATCCTGTTTTGTAGCTCAAAATTGTTTAACTAGTCATATTGCTAGCGTTACAATTAGCGACATCTTTTAAGTGTCTTTTCAATTAATTTACGTGCAATTGTGCCATGCCTTGGTATCACAGGTAAATCATTTGCATGATACCAATTTGCTTCAATTAACTCATGCGGGTCAACTTTTATCTCACCTGAATCATAATCAGCAATAAAGCCCATCATTAATGAATGAGGGAAGGGCCAAGGCTGGCTACTTACATAGCGGATATTTTTAACTTTAATTCCCACCTCTTCAAAAACTTCACGTGCAACACAAGCCTCCAATGTTTCACCCGCTTCGGTAAAACCTGCTAACGTTGTATAAACAGGATAGTTTTCTTTTTGGTGACGGTTGTGCAACGCCAGTAATATCTGTTTATTTTTACGGATCGCAACAATAATACAAGGGGAGACACGCGGATATGTTCGATGTTGGCAATGATAGCACTTCATCGCCACTTCCCAATTAATGGGCTGCATTTTTTGTCCGCACTGACCACAAAATTGGTGAGTTTTATAAAACAATGCAATTTGAAATGCACGGCCAGCCATATCAAACAAAAGATCATCAATTCGCCCCAATAACGAACGTAATGTTACATACCCCCCCAAACCAACATCCAAACTACCTTCAACTTCTACTAGGTAACAGGGTTGATCTTTATATTGTCCTAGTAATCGTTTATTAGCGGTGGCCCCTTCAGGAAAAGGTAACTCATTAACATTTCCAAAGGGAATGAAGTCACCTTTATCCAACGCAACTAACTTGCCTTCTGATAAAATAAACCACCATGCGTTTTCATCTAACGCAGTTTGTAACTCTGCCATCTTAAATACTCGTTTTGGGGAGGAAGAAATAATGTATACCCGTTATCATTCAAAATACAAAAATCAGCTAGCCGTGAGGTAAACAAGCTATAGGCATAAAGGTGAAGATCTAACGGGGTATATCAAAACTTTTTCCCGTTTTATAACAGGAACGAAGATGATTACCTCACGACTTGCCCTATGGGTAGTTAGCTACTGAATAATGCATTTTGATTGGTAACGGGTATAGTGCAATATCAAACCACTATTGAACAAGTGTTAATTTTTCTTCTCGCTTTAGTTATCTATAAGAATGGTAACGATTAATATAAAATATTTGTATTTGAAGCGGTTACATTGAGTATAAGCTCACAGTAATTATGGTGATTGCTATATAAACTAAATTTATATTGACGAGCGCCTTAATTTCACTTAATTTTTAACCCGTTAGTTTTGTAGCTATTTCATTTAAAAGAGGTTTTTATGCTTAAAAAAATAAAACAAGCAAAAGAAGAATGGGGTGGTGAACTATCTGTTTTAGATAATTGGTTAGATGCACGTCAAAAACTCGTTGTCTTATACTGTGAATTAGCGGGTCTGCCACCTTACCAACAAGAAAAACGCTGCTTACCTAAACAAGAGGTGATCACAGAGTTTTGCCAACAGTTATTGGATTATGCTTCGACAGGGCATTTTGAAGTATATGAGCAAATCATTGAACAATCGAGACTTGATGGGGTAGAGAATTTAAAAATTGCACAGGAATTATATTCTCGCATTACCACCACTACCGATGTTGCATTGAATTTTAATGATACTTATGCAGAAAATGCATCGGATAAAACGTTATTAAATTTTGACCATGATATTTCTGAATTAGGTCAAGTGATGGAAAGTCGCTTTGAACGTGAAGATCAATTATTAGAAGTCGTGCACCTTCACCATACTATTCGTTAATCTGCTAATATTGGTCATGTACTCTGATGACCTGCATCATAATATTATCGGTGTATTTAACTATATAACGTATTGATGTATAAAATTTTGATGTCTTAATTCCGCATATAAAAAGTCTGAATATAAAAAACCAATCTAACGATTGGTTTTTTAGTTTTACCTTGCTAATAGCCGATAGCATGTCTAGCTACAGGCTAAGCAAAACTACAATTGAGGAACTTGTGAATCCAAGCTATTTTTTAATAATAAAAAATATTCTTCTATAAACATTTGCTGTTCATTGGTTGCTTTTTGCTCCCATATCTTGCCTAGTATCTGCTCAATATCTTCAACTAATTGATCGCCTTCAGCAACAACAATTAAGCGCGTCTCATTACTTAATTGAGGCTGTTGCGAACAAAAGTTAATCAACATATCCGACACTTGATCAAGAACGATATCAGAAATAGGTTGCCCTGTGCGTGAACCAGACTTTTCTTCAAATATTTCTAAATTATCAGCAAAATAATTTATGCATTGTTCATATGCATCACTTTTTAATAACATCCAACATCCTTTCTTCTTTACTGTATCGGCTTAACAATTAACAGCCAATGCATTAATAACCATTTTAATATCAATTTTAATAATAAAGATTAATCGCTATCAATCTTATACTATAATTCGCCCATTTCACGTAATGAAAGGTCGCGACGTTCATTGAAGGCTTTTTTATCTTTCTGTGGTACTTCTTGTGATAATGGCAAATCGACCTTCATCGCATCAACAGGTTTATTATAAACATGGAATTCGTAATGAAGATGAGGTCCTGTTGAGCGGCCAGTATTACCAGACTTACCGATCAGCTTACCCATCTCAATGCGTTGTCCTTTACGCACCAATATTTTACTTAAATGTAAGAACCGTGTGGTATATTTTCGACCATGCTTGATAACAATATAGTTACCTGCTGCGGGGTGATAACCAGCTCGTAGTACAACACCGTCACCTACAGCGTAAACATTGGTCCCCACTCCTACCGCGAAATCAGTCCCATTATGTGGACGAACGCGCTTAGTAACAGGGTGTAATCGACGGGGATTGAAGCGCGAGCTAATACGAGGGCGTCCGTTGACGGGGTAGCGACGATAAGCTTTACTTAGCCCTTTACCATTCTTGTCATAATAACGACCATCTTCATTTAGAAAAGCGGTGTAATTACGCGATCGCGTTTTAAGGATGACCGCTAAAACTTCACTATCAAAGCTGTAGGCACCTTCTATGTATTGTTTCGCAACTAACACATGGAAGGTATCTCCAACTCTTAACTGACGATTAAAATCAAACTGTTCCTGTAAAGCACCTGAAATCTGTTGAATTTGACTCGCCGATAATCCTGTTTTTTTTGCACTGACATAAAAACTGCCGGTCACACTACCTTGATAATAGCTATTACGCCATTCCCCCTCTTTCACTTCTAATTCTGAGACATAAATATCATCTTTTAAAACAAAACTTAATGTATTTGCGCGGTCAATAATCACTTTTAAGGATAATAATTGATTACTAGGACTCACCAAAAGTTGCACTTCTTGTCCAGGTAATAAATTAGCAAGGCGCAAATGTTCTCTATCAGCCTCCAATAACTCTTGCAAAACCGCAGCAGATAATGCTTGTTCAGAAAATATCTCACTTAACGTATCACCGGCTGAAATGGTGATATCTATTTCTCGATTAGCCGAAAAATCAGGAAGTAGTTTATCGTTTGCATCACGATTTACTGTTGATGGTTCGGCAACCGCATAGTCACCTTTTAATGACTCACTAGTAGGAAGAGTTAATTCACGTTTAATTGTTTTTCCATTAGGGTTAGAAGCAGGAATAAGGCTAATAATCAGTAAAAAAACAAATAAAGAGATGACCAACCAAAAGTGCAAGCGAGGTAAGTGATTTACCAAAGTAAGCACTTTTTTAAACATAATTTTAATTTGATGTAACAAAGGCATAGAGAGTCTCGATTAGACAGAAGAAACATAACCGTAAAATAAAATGCCTGCGAGTATAACCTATAGCACAGCATGTTTAAGAAAATTTACAGTAATTTTAACCACCTTTGACCAATAAAGTAAGCAAACAGTTCTATCTTATTTATAAATAATAGGGTGTTATCCATTACAAAAAAATGTATTATGGACGTCTAGATGTAAAAACATCCAAAATAATTTAACTAAATAGCCCGAATAGGAGTTTACATGTCACGTGACTTATTTACTTCAGAATCAGTTTCTGAAGGTCATCCAGATAAAATTGCAGATCAAATTTCTGATGCTGTACTTGATGCCATTTTAAAACAAGATACTAAAGCACGCGTTGCTTGTGAAACTTACGTAAAAACGGGCATGGTCATGGTAGGCGGTGAAATTACCACTGATGCCTGGGTTGATATTGAACAAATCACACGTGATACCGTGCGCGAAATTGGTTACACAAGTTCAGAAATGGGTTTTGATGCAGACTCTTGTGCCGTACTCAACGTAGTAGGTAAGCAGTCTCCTGATATTAACCAAGGTGTAGACCGTTCTGATCCACGCGAACAAGGTGCCGGTGACCAAGGTTTAATGTTTGGTTACGCGACCAATGAAACAGAAGTATTCATGCCTGCACCAATCACATACGCTCACCGCCTTGTTAAAAAACAAGCTGAGGTACGTAAAAGTGGCCAACTAGATTGGTTACGCCCAGATGCTAAAAGCCAAGTTACTTTTGCTTATGAGCAAGGCAAAATCGTAGGTATTGATGCAGTTGTACTTTCAACGCAACATCGTGAAGATATTAAACAATCAGATTTAGTTGAAGCGGTAATGGAAGAGATCATTAAGCCGGTTTTACCTGCTGAGTGGTTAACTGAACGCACTAAATTTCACATCAACCCAACAGGTCGCTTCGTGATCGGCGGGCCAGTAGGCGACTGTGGTTTAACAGGGCGTAAAATAATTGTAGATACTTACGGTGGCACAGCACGTCACGGTGGTGGTGCATTTTCAGGTAAAGATCCTTCAAAAGTAGACCGTAGTGCAGCTTATGCAGCACGTTATGTAGCAAAAAATATTGTTGCTGCAGGTTTAGCTGACCGCTGTGAAATCCAAGTATCATATGCAATTGGCGTTGCAGAGCCAACATCAATCAGCGTTGAGACATTTGGTACTGAAAAAGTAGCAAAAGATTTAATCGTTAGCTTAGTCAGTGAACATTTTGATTTGCGCCCTTACGGTTTAATCGAAATGTTAGATCTAATCAAACCTATTTATCAAGAGACAGCAGCTTATGGACACTTTGGTCGTGAGCAATTCCCTTGGGAAGCATTAGATAAAGTAGAAGCGCTTAAAGCAGCTGCATTTTAATTAAGCGTTTTATAAAAACGATTTAATATTGAATTATGCTAACGTTTGAAGATAAAAAAGCACTCGCAGTGAAAGGTGAAGATTGTTTCATTTTAGCCGAGTGCTTTTTTGATCGTGCTTTTCCTCGCCCCACTTACTTTTTTAATCAACGTGGTCGAAGCGCTGGTAGTGCACATCTACAAAAAAACCTGATTAAGTTTAATCCAATCTTATATCTACAAAATAAAGCTATTTTTATTGAACACGTAGTTGCCCATGAAATTGCACATTTAATTACTTATCAGCTGTACGGCAAAGTAAAGCCACATGGTAAAGAATGGCAACAGATCATGACCCAGGTTTTTCATCTACCTGCTAATACAACTCATCAATTAGATATTACAGATGTCCAAGGTAAATTATTTACTTACCGTTGCTCTTGCTCGCAGCATCAATTAACTATTCGTCGACATAATAATATTAAAAAAGGCACTCGTTATTTATGCCGAAAGTGTAAATCGACTTTAGTCTTTTCTGAACAAGAAAACTAAGCGTTAACAATCAATAGAAATGAAAAAATTAAGACAACGGGCTTGTTGAGAACTAAAAGTTGAGAATTAAAAGTTGAGAGCTGAGATTATTTATAGGGAAATCAATACTTATGACACTTCGAGGTGTAAAAGTAGCTAAGCTGAGAAATCAACTTGTATAGTGGGATTAATATTGCAGGCTACTCCAACCCCCCGCCTTTGTAGCTGCAATATTAATTTTACCGATTACCATTTAACTCATCACTATCTATCAACAGCTGGCATATCCTGCGAAAAATAGCATCAATCTAAATCGAACGCCTGTGTGCGCAAACCTTCAATCAAAATTTCATAATAAATAAATGTTATCTACTATCATGAGTCATGGTTTTTGGTGTTACCTAGCATGGAGACTCTCAGTAACAACCATCGACAAAATACTGAACTAACAACAATCAACATTAACTTCATGGCTTAAATGTTCAATGCTTAATTGCTGTTAGCTATAACGACAGTATTCTTGCCAACGCAAAAGATGATAATAGATATCATTACCATCTGTCAACCTTTTAACTACACTATTTTCAAAAATACGAGTGAGGTATTTTTTAAGGTATAAAATTAAACTGTCGTTAATGCTGTCGTTATTACTTCAATCAGGATAAAAATAAACGCTTATTAAGTTGTTTCGATACGGCTGAAAGTGATCCATTAACGTGGTTTAATGGGGCCTAACCTGAACTATCAACTTAAGATCTTAGTTTAAGGTATCGCTTTGATGTATGAGTTTAAGATGTGTGTTTTGAGGTGTCAGCTTCCAGTTTAAACAATGCCATAGGGCGATTAAAACTAAGCATATACGAAAAAATAAGGTGAATAATAGTGCGAGATTCGCTCACATGATCCGGTCTATCAGACCGGATTCGATCGAGGAATAAAAAATTAACGTTTAAAATTATCTAAAATAATTCCCGTGGCCATTGCGACATTCAATGACTCTGCTAAGCCAAAGTTAGGAATCGTTATTTTATCGCTAATATACTGACTAACTTCAGTAGAAATACCATGCGATTCACTGCCCATCACAATAAATGCAGAATTAGCGAGTTTACTACGATGAATATTCTTACCTTCTAAAAAAGCACCGTAAATCGGCTTAGTCTGTGCGGATAAATACTCACTCAGGTCAGTATGGCTGACTTGCACACGCGCAAAAGATCCCATTGTTGCTGCAATTACTTTAGGGTTATAAAAATCTGCACAGTCAGGGCTACAAATAATATGTTCAATACCATACCAATCTGCAACACGAATAATAGTACCTAAATTGCCCGGGTCTCCCACTTGATCCAACACTAAAATCAGTTCGTTTTCACCTATTTCAGGAACAGAATACTGTTTGCATTTAACCACTGCTATCACGCTATTATTGGTTTTTAAGGTCCCTGCTTTTTGTAATTCTTGTTGCGTACTCTCAATAGTCAAGGCGACTAACTTATTAGCACTTAATATATCTGCTTGGTGATTAATATACTCACTGGTCGCAAATAAATTAACTATCTCAAAAGTTGAGTTAAATAACTCACTGACATTTTTTTCACCCTGTACTAAAAACAATCCTAATTTCTTACGTTGCTTTTTCTGTTCTAAGGAGAGGATAAGTTTTAACTGGTTTTTAGAGATCATAAATTTCCAATGGTTTATAACAGTAAAGAGCTATTTTATGGCTTTTTATCGTTTTTTTGTAAGCAGATGCCAATAAGATTATAAGTAACAACACATGATAATAGCATCTTCACGGCCATTATCTGCGGGGTAATAAGCAGGTCGAATATCCACTTCTACAAAGTCTAATGCTTGATACAGTTTAATTGCAGGAATGTTAGAAGCTCTAACTTCTAGCCAAATTTCTTGTTGCGACAGCGAAAGTGAAAAGGTTTTTAAATAACTTAATAATGCCCGCCCTAAACCTGCGCCTTGATAAGCAGGAGAAATAGCAATATTCATTAGCGTCACTTCGCCTGCAACATAACTAGCAACAAAATAACCAACGACCTGATCATCAAGCATGATCACATGATTAATATAACGCTTACCGAAATTGCTCAGAAAGATTTTTTCAGACCAAGGGTGACTATGAGCCAGTGTCTCAATGGCTAATACTTCAGAGAGATCGGTAATCGCCATAGCAATAATAGATGCTACAGACTGTTTATTATTGATAGGCACAGAACTGCTTCCAAAGTACTTTTTTAGCCGCTGCGTTTGTCGCGAGCTCAGCTAGAGAAGGTGAATGTAATAATTGATGAGACGGTGAAGAAGCAATCTCTCCAAGTGTTGACCAAATTAATGTGGGTAAATTCCCCTGTTGGTTCTCAAATTGCGCTAAGGAGCAATAAACCACCTGATCAGATTTTATTTGAAAAGCATTAATAATAGCGTCCATCAACTCATGCTTTGCATCCTCTTCTGTACAGACGACTAACAGTTTGCATGCAGACAGATTTAACTGCTTAAGAGTTTGTTCCGTTTTAAATAGCGCCGGTTTTCTTACTTGCCAGTGAGTAATACCCATTTCTTGTAAAAAAACAGCCTGTTGATGTTTCATAACGAGCCTAAAATAAAAATATTGATGATTTCAATGTGCAAATATAACACTGATTAGTATTCAATCGAAACTTTACAGCGGTTATAAGATGAAACCGCTAAAAAGTACAACAATCAGGTAAATGTTTACCTAAAAACGGTATTTATGAAGCGATTAATACGATTAAAAACAATCAACTTAACCGTCTTAGGGTACTTAACATACAAATTTAATGCTGTTAATTTGAACTCATAGCCAAAATTAGTATGAAAGAATTGTCGATATCGACTCTCTAAATTAATGTGACCGATTGAAAATTTATTAGATTTAGTAATAAAAAGGATGCTATAAATGTGTTTTCAATCACAAAAACATATATATACAAGGTTTTATCAAACTAAAATTCTTAAAGCCTGCAGGGAATAATTAAAATGGCGTTATTAGAAGTTAAAAATCTTCGTATCGAATACCCGTCTCGTTTTGGTGTACATGCAGCAGTTAAATCACTTTCATTTTCCATTAATCGTGGTGAAATAGTTGGTGTTGTTGGAGAGTCAGGTGCAGGTAAATCTACCGTTGGTAATGCAATTATCGATTTATTAAGCCCTCCTGGTGTTATTGCTGCTGGTGAAGTTTTTTTAGATGGTGAAAAAATATCAGGTTTAACACTTGAACAGATGCGTAAAGTGCGCGGTAATAAAATTGGTTTTATTTTTCAAGATCCAATGACGTCGCTTAATCCTCTTTTCACTGTTGAGCAACAGTTGCTGGAAACCATTCATGCCAATTTAAATGTAACCCAGGATGAAGCCTTAAAACGTGCTATCAACTTAATGCAACAAGTGGGTATTCCAGAATCTGAAGTTAGAATTAAACAATACCCGCATCAATTTTCTGGCGGCATGCGACAACGAGTTGTTATTGCGATCGCATTATCTGGTGAACCTGATTTAATTATTGCCGATGAACCAACCACAGCACTTGATGTGTCTATCCAAGATCAAATCCTGACACTGATCCGTAATTTATGTATTGAAAAAAACGTCGGCTGCATGCTAGTAACGCACGATATGGGTGTAGTGTCTAACGTAACCGATAAAATAGCGGTAATGTATCGTGGCGATTTAGTTGAGTTTGGTGAAACAGCTAAAGTACTGGGCGATCCGGATCATGAATATACGCGCAGCTTAATTTCGGCCGTACCACGTTCCGATAGAAAACTAGACCGATTCCCACTGGTAAGCTACATCGAAGAAGCACATGAACTTCAAGCCTTGGATATTAAAAATCACTGGTTAGGACAAAGTGAAGAGCAGCGTGATTATGATGGCCCACTATTAAATGTTGAAAATGTCAGTTTACGTTTTGTCACTAAAGATTCATTCTTTGAAAGCAAACGCGAATACGTTCAAGCCAACAAAAATGTCAGCTTTAGTATTAATGAGGGTGAAACCTTTGGTTTAGTGGGAGAGTCCGGTTCAGGAAAATCAACGATTGCACGTGTTATTACCGGCTTATTCCCGCCTAACGAGGGCAAAATAACTTTTGAAGGTATTGACTTAACGGCGATTAAATCCGAACGAGAACGTCGCCCTTTCCGTCGTCAAATGCAGATGGTATTTCAAAACCCATATACGTCGATGAATCCGCGTATGAAAATTTACGATATTATCGCCGAGCCTATTCGCTTTCATAAACTAGCCGCTAATGAATCACAAATACAACAAATCGTATTCGATTTATTAGACCATGTGGGGCTAGGGAGAATGGCAGGTGTCAAATACCCTCATGAATTTTCCGGTGGCCAACGTCAACGTATCTCTATTGCGCGCGCTTTAGCAACAAGACCACGTTTATTAATTTGTGACGAACCAACCTCAGCATTAGATGTATCAGTACAAGCGCAAATTCTGAACCTACTTAAAGATTTACAAGATGAGCTAAATCTAACCATGTTATTTATTAGCCATGATTTACCCGTTATACGTCAAGTATGCGACCGCATCGGTGTGATGCAACAAGGAAAATTATTAGAAGTAAACGAGAGTGAGCAATTATTTACCCATCCTCAACACCCTTATAGTCAGCATTTAATTTCATTGATGCCAGAGTTTAAAGGATTACGGAGCAGTATCTAAACAAAATTTCACCATTATAAAGTTAATAATTAAACGTTTTTTTCATAAAAGGAGTTGTAAATGAAGTTTTTAAAAACAAAATTAGCCATCGCATTACTTGCTACGGGGTTAAATTTTTCAGCCACTGCTGCTGATATCACCATTGCCTATGATTCGGACCCAGTAACACTTGATCCACATGAGCAACTTTCTGGTGGTGTGTTACAAATGTCACACATGCTATTTGATCCACTAGTGCGCTTTACTAAAGAATTTGATTTTGAACCTCGTTTAGCTGAGAAGTGGGAACGTGTAGATGATAACACTTTCCGTTTTACACTTCGTAAAGGTGTAAAATTCCATTCAGGTAATACCATGACGGCTGATGACGTTGTTTGGACATTTAATCGTTTAAAAACGTCTCAAGACTTTAAAAACGTATTTTCACCATACGAAAAGCTAGTAAAAATAGATGATTACACTGTTGAGCTCGTTTCATTTGAACCGTACCCATTAGTGCTACAAACGGCCACTTACCTTTTCCCAATGGACAGCAAGTTCTATTCTGGTGAGATGGACGGTGTAGATAAATCAATTATCATTAAACATGGTGGTTCATTTGCATCAACACACGTATCGGGTACAGGTCCATTTACTATTGAATCTCGTGAGCAAGGCGTAAAAGTAGTATTTGACCGTTTTGACAATTACTGGGATACAAACTCACCAGGTAATGTTGATAAGCTAACCTTGGTACCAATTAAAGAGAATGCAACCCGTGTTGCTGCCTTATTGTCTGGAGATGTCGACTTAATTCACCCGGTTGCGCCTAACGACCAAAAACGTGTTATCGACACTAAAAACATCGAGCTAACTACGGTTGCTGGTACTCGTATCATTACACTACAAATGAACCAAAGTTCAAATGAAGCATTAAAAGATGTACGCGTGCGCCAAGCAATTGTGTATGCAATTAACAATGAAGCTATCGTGAAAAAAATCATGAAAGGTTTTGCAACAACAGCTGGACAACAAGGCCCTGCCGGTTATGCCGGTTACGATGCAAGTTTAACGCCTCGTTATGACTTGAAAAAAGCAAAACAATTGATGAAAGAAGCGGGTTATGAAAAAGGCTTTAAATTATCAATGATTGCACCTAATAACCGTTACGTAAACGATGCGCAAATTGCACAAGCAGCCTCATCAATGCTAGCAAAAATTGGTATTACTGTAGATTTAAAAACCATGCCTAAAGCACAATACTGGCCTGAGTTTGATAAATGTGCAGCAGATATGCTGATGATCGGTTGGCATTCAGATACTGAAGACTCTGCAAACTTTTCTGAATTCTTAACCATGACTCGAGATACAGAAACAGGCAGAGGAGCTTACAACTGTGGCCATTACTCAAACCCTAAAGTGGATAATTTAGTCAATACTGCTAATGCAGAAACTGATCCAGCAAAACGTGCTGCAATGTTACAAGAAGTTGAACAGATTCTATATAACGATGCTGCATTTGTTCCGCTACATTGGCAGAACCTTGCTTGGGGTGCAAAATCTACTCTAAATGTTTCACCTATTGTTAATGCGTTAAACTTTCCATACTTAGGCGATTTAGTTGTTAAATAAAGATAGCAATCAGGCTGAGATAATTTAAAGCCTGCTTAATTACAGGCTCTTGTTGTATGAAAAGAGCCTATTTTAGTTTGCTACCCAATAGGTACAAATAAACAACTTTAATTTTTTAACACCACAACAAAACGACCCAGCCTTTGGGTCGTTAATCATTTTATAGGAAACAACTGATGTTTACCTTTTTGGTCCAGCGACTTTTCCAAGCATTAATCGTAATGTTTGTGATCAGCCTAGTCGCATTTGCAATCCAAGATAACCTAGGCGATCCACTTCGAGAAATGGTAGGCCAATCCGTATCAGAAGCAGAACGACAAGTTTTACGTGATGAACTTGGATTAAATGACTCTTATGTTGTCAAGTACACTCGTTTTATTACTAGCGCAGTGCAAGGAGACTTAGGTAACTCTTATTTCTTTAAGCGCCCTGCCGTAGACGTTATTTTAGATAAATTACAAGCGACAATGGAGTTAGTATTGGGTGCAACGCTGATCATAATAGCGGTCTCCATTCCCCTTGGCGTTTATTCCGCGATTCATCCTAAAAGCTTATGGACAAAGATAATCATGGCCTTTAGTAGTATCGGGATCTCGATACCGGTATTTTTAACCGCTATCATCTTAATGTACATTTTTGCTATTGAACTGCAGTGGTTACCCTCCTATGGCCGTGGCGAAACCATCTCGGTACTCGGTTGGGAAACAGGCTATTTAACCAAAGATGGGTTATTGCATTTGGTCTTACCTTGTATCTCTCTCGCCTCTATTATGCTGCCTTTGTTTATTCGCTTGGTACGTTCAGAGATGCTGGAAGCATTAAGCTCTGAATATGTAAAATTTGCGACGGCTAAAGGCTTAGCAATGAATAAAATTTATTATCAACATGCCCTGAAAAACACCATGCTACCAGTACTTACCGTCGGCGGTGTTCAAATCGGGACGATGGTTGCTTATACCATTTTAACGGAAACTGTTTTCCAATGGCCTGGTACTGGCTTCTTATTTCTAGAAGCGATCAATCGTGTTGATACACCACTCATAACGGCCTATGTAATCTTTGTAGGGCTTATTTTTGTGGTCACTAATACTATCGTTGATTTGTTATACGGCGTAGTCAATCCAACCGTTAATATCACTGGAAAAGGAGCATAAAATGAATAGTGTTACTCAACAAAATACTGCTCCATCACGCTGGCAGAAACTAAAGGATTCTGACTTTCTTTACCACTTTAAACGCGATAAAGTGGCCATGTTTAGTTTTGTTTTATTCTTAACCTTTTTTCTTGCTGCACTATTTGCACCGGTTATTTCACCCACTAATCCCTATGACTTAATGTCCATCGACTTAATGGATTCTGAGCTTCCCCCTTCATGGTTAGAAGGCGGCGAGTCTCGCTTCTTGCTTGGGACAGATGACCAAGGGCGCGATATTTTATCCACCATTTTATATGGTTCAAGGTTGTCATTAACGATTGGCTTTTTGGCCGTCGCAGTGCAATTAGTATTGGGCATAGTGATAGGTTTGTCGGCGGGATATTTTGGTGGCCGTATAGACAGCTTTTTAATGCGTTTTGCCGATGTACAATTATCATTTTCAACGATGATGGTTGCGATCATTATCACTGCGATTTTTAAAGCTAGTTTTGGTGCAGAGTTTTTTGCTGATTATGCAGTGATTATGTTAGTGGTGATTATTGGCGTTGCAGAATGGCCTCAATACGCACGTACTATTCGCGCCTCTGTATTAGCAGAAAAGAAAAAAGAGTATGTAGAAGCCGCACAAGTGATGGGTTTTAGATCGATGCGGATCATGTTCCGTCATATTCTACCAAACTGTTTATCGCCGATCTTAGTGATTTCAACAGTACAAGTTGCCAATGCAATTATGTCAGAAGCAGCTTTATCATTTTTAGGCCTTGGTTTACCCGTTGACCAACCTTCATTAGGCGCCCTGATCAGTATTGGTTTTAAATACATATTCTCTGGAGCATGGTGGATAACTATCTTCCCTGGCATTGTATTAATCAGTTTGGTCTTAGTGATTAACTTATTAGGGGACTGGTTACGTGATGTATTTAATCCCAAAATATACAAAGGTTAATTGATTAACTCAGCACTGAATTACATTAACTCAGCGTGGAAAAATACGCTGAGTTAATGCTTTGCTTTAACAAACCTTCCAACAGCCAACTCCCCCATCATCAAGCAACCACAAACTTTACCTGTTTATTAACGTCCTTTAAATTTATCCCCACTACCATTAAATGTTTCACAATCAATTTCTTCAGCAAAATATCTTGCTGAGCAAGCTGTAACTGCTCAATAGCTTGTACCGAGACAAAACCACAACTTATTTGTAAAGAAGCCGGAAATGCGTCGTATTTCACGCTATGTGTTATCCATTGATAGCCTTGCACTGTATCCAATGCTATTTCACAGACTTCTGTTAATGCTGCTCGTAAGTTCTTATCAATTTTTTTATCTGTCTTTCTCATACAGCTTCTCTTTTAACATTTATAAATTTTTCATCCTCTACAGAATACTCGTCAGGATGGCTGACTAAACCGGAATGATATTAGTTAGAACAATTTTGTATTATCGCTTTTGTTTAAGCCTGTTGATAATAGGCCCTATTCAGCAGTATACGATAGCAACAGCATACGATAGCAACATTAAACAACAACTACTAATAGAAGGGCTTATGCTTAAAACACAATTCTTGATCACTCTCGTGTTCATAGCGATCATCATTGCTATTCTAAGCCATGGCATTATTGCTGCGGCGTTTTCATTACTAGCTTTTTCACTATTATTCTATTTTGTGAGTACGCAAAAAAACGATAAACCACCTCATCAATAAATGAGCTGAAACAGTGTTTACTGGTGAATAAATTACTGACTTTATTTTTACCGCAGTGGCACAATGTGAACGCCTCTAAAAGCTTCCACAAGGTAATAAAAAAATAAATCAAACCTATTCTATGCGTTGAAAAAGCGATTTTAGCAATACATCAAATAATAACGCTAATTAAAAAGGCAAGTCGATAATGATATTCAAGTAGGGTAAAACTTGCGAGGTGGAGACTGGTATTTGATAGCGATTGCTTAATGTCATTAATGACAAACATTAATGACAAACATTAATGACAAAAACACGAAGAGAATAACAAACAGATCTAATTTATTATTATTAACAACGTCCTTAGCATATTTCCTACTTTCTACTATCTACTATCTACTCCTATTTATGCCCCATCAATCGCATTAAAAAGAGTGCAGCGCTTGCTGCATTACGTTTATCTGTTAATTCCCTGGTTACACCGATTAATAATATTTCACGGTGTCAGTGATAGTTGGCGCAAGCATAAAGGTAACGAGGAGAGTGATAACTAACCCTAGACCTAAGCTATTTCAATATAAGCCAGTACTACTGTCGCAATGGTTACCCATAATAAAACGCCCAATAACATAGGTTTATAACCTGCATTTTTAATGGTGCGTAGTGTAATGCCACAGCCAATTAAAAATAAACACAACACTAATAAACGCTTACTAACAAAAAACACATGCTGATATAACGCATCAAACTGCGGTAAAAAATGTGCAACTGCAATCGCAATACAGTAATAAATAATAAACATCGGGACAGTGATTTTTTTACTATCACCTTTGAAGATAAAGGCACTGATAAAAGCGACAGGAATGATCCACAACGCCCGCGCTAATTTAACCGTGGTTGCAATTTGTAATGCTTCATCACCATAGGCAGAAGCAGCACCTACAACTGATGATGTATCGTGAATGGCAATCGCACTCCATAAACCAAAATTATATTGGCTCATCCCTAAAGCATGCCCGACTAGCGGGAAAACAAATAACGCAATACTATTTAAAATAAATACAGTAGCTAAGGCATGAGAGGTTTGTTCATTATTCGCTTGAATAGCTGGAGCAACTGCGGCAATAGCACTACCACCGCAAATAGCTGTACCAGAAGCCACTAAATGACCTGTTTTAGGATCAATCTTAAATACTTTAGTTAGCAGCATACCAATCAATAATGTACTAAAAATGGAACCTACAATTAAGCCTAGATTACCAGCACTCGCCTGAATCGCTTGATCAACATTAATACCAAATCCCAGCCCTATGATGGAAAGAGCTAATAATTTTTTAGTCAGCTTAGCAATATCAATTTGGGTAGGTACTAGGCCTAGCGTAGCCAGTGTAAAGCCGAGTACTAAAGCAATCGGAGAAGAGATAACAGGCGACAAACACAGCACACCTAATACAAGAAATAAAATCAGGTGCTTATTAGATTGTATTTTAGAAAGAGTGATTGTCATTGCTTATCCTCGAATGATTAAAAACATCATATACAAGGCTTCGCATTAAGCATATTCTAAAGTATTTAATCATGGGTTAAATTAAATTTAACGCAGTAAATTTTGATTACTAATTTATTGCCATAGTACAAAATAAAGTGTTAATTATCTGTTAATAGTTAAACACTAAAGCTTGTGTCGTGAGCGACTGTTCAGCACAATAGATAAACAACATGATAAAGGATTACAATAAATATGATTTCTAAATGGGCAGTACGATTCATCCAAATGGCAGAGCTCGTTGCATCATGGAGTAAGGATCCCTCAACACAGGTAGGTGCCGTTATTACCGAGCATAATCGCATTGTTTCATTGGGTTTTAATGGTTACCCGCAGGGGATTTCTGATAGTGCAGGTACCGATAATCGAGAGATTAAATTACTCAAAACCTTACACGCAGAAGAGAATGCAATACTCTATGCAAAACGTGATTTAAAAGGCTGTGAAATATGGGTGACTCACTTCCCTTGTCCAAACTGCGCAGCAAAGATAATCCAAACTGGCATTAAGGCAGTCCATTGCCCTGCGCAAAGTGAAGATTTCCTATCTCGCTGGGGTGATAAAATTAGACTCAGTGAAGAAATGTTTAACCAATCAGGCGTAGCCGTTGATTGGCTAGCGGTAGATGAGCAATAACTCAAACTGTATTATATGACGACAACTTTTATCAATATTTTCAAGCCAGAGATTAATCGTAGCCTTCATGTTTAGTCTTTATGCTTGATATTGATGACTGTATTGATAACTGAATAGATAGCTGTATTGGCAGCTTTATGACTAACAGCGGTTAAACACCGAGCTTATCCAATAAATTAGCTCATGAGCACAGCATGTTTTTTTAACGGTTATTTTTACAGAGCGTGTTTTCATAAAAGTAACACACTATTTTAATCACTAAAGTGGTCATAAATTTAAACCCTATCAGCAGACCAACAAGCAGGAGTTCATCAAGCGATATGCAAGCAAGTATTGATATTAGCTGGTTACAACTCGGATTATTTGCATCACTGCTATTGATCCCGCTAACGATTAACGCTCACTTCAAGCTAGGGATCAATAAAAGCACCGTTATTTCATTATTGCGTATGCTAGTGCAGTTATTCCTGCTGGGTTTATATCTCGAATATATCTTCGTATTGGATAGTGTCTGGTTAAATATTGCCTGGGTGATAATAATGATCACGATGGGCAGTTACAGTGTCATTAATAAAAGTGATTTATCCAGCCGTAAATTATTATTAGCCAATGCATTCGCACTCAGCTGTGCTTTATTACCTTTATTGTCAATCATGTCATTGCTCGTCATTCAACCGACACCCGTCTACAGCGCGCAATACATGATCCCTTTAGCTGGCATGTTATTAGGCAATAGTTTAAGTGGGAATATTGTCGCCTTACAAACACTCTTTGATGCATTCAAACAGCGCCAAGATGAATATGAAGCAGCTATCGCTTTAGGGGCTAGTGCTTATCAAGCGGCCTTTCCTTTTTTACAACATGCCATGAAAAAAGCGCAGGCTCCTATTCTAGCCTCCATTGCGACCACTGGTATTGTGACCTTACCTGGCATGATGACAGGACAAATCTTAGGCGGTGTTGCACCGATGGTGGCCATCAAATATCAGTTACTTATCTTAATCGCTATTTTTGTCATGCTCACAGTGTCATTAAGTATTACGTTATTAATGAGCTTAAAGTATGCCTTAGCTAAAAATGGCCTTATTAAAATAAAATTTAAGGCGGATTAGTAACTTATAACTGACTAAAGTCTAAAATAAATGCAAATAATACTTTCTTTTATGCTTTTTATTAGTTAGTATTCAGTTCGCTCTGGAAAATCAGAGTTATTAATGTCATATAAAGTCCAAGTTATCCTCAGTTACATCGTTATCGTTGTCCTTAGAATTACCTTTAGCTTCTCAAATCATTGAATAATTCCGATCCCAGTTTTACGCAATTTTGCGTTACTAATACTCGCTTAAGATGTTTTTACTAATACGTCATTTGATAAAAATATAAATTATCTCAGCGGAAAAACAATTAAATTTCATAAGGAAATATATGGCTCGCTCTACAGGCAGAAAAAGATTTTGGTTCCAACAGAACAAAGACGAACAACAAATTATTGAACAAAAAGAAACAACAAAAGATAACTAGAAAATACTGTCGCACTATTAACAAGAGCAGATTAGCCCCGCTCGGTTAAGCAATCAGTCTGAATAGATAATATCAGCACTGAATAGAATAGATTTTTTTAAAATTAGCAATTGAATAAGGTGCCTCTAACCTTATCGCTTTTCTCAGTAACACTTCTTACGCTTCAATATGTTATAAAACTCGTGCCTCCATAAGGGACGAGATTAAATGTGCTGCTTTATAAGCGGCACGATTAACTTCCTAAATATCCAAACACCTCAGCATGATCTCTAACGATTTACGTCGTATTAATACCAATCTAAGTAATTATCTAGTCATTTATGCTTGTTAAAATGAATCCTAGCTTCGTTGTTGATTTGATTCAGAAATCCCTGCTTTTCACCACCTTGGGCCAGCTAAAACTGTTCAAAATTATTCCATACTATTTTGTGTAATGAGAATATGCCGTTACTGCAATCAACGCCTTGCTATCATCCATTTTACCTAACGCCCAAATAAACCATTTATCTATCTAGATTGGTATAATTATCCCAACGTCATTAAGTATATGTGTAAATATTACGCAGGAAAAATGAGTAAATTGAAGGTAGAAATTGCGTCAATTAGTTGATCCCATTGTAAAATGCCTAACGGAATCAAGGGTGCAGCTATTTTTCATTTTTCTTAAAGCAAAAAAAATGGCAAATCTTTTCAGATTTACCATTCTCTTTAGAATAATTAGTGCGTTAAAGCACTAATATATCACAGCTTATAGAGCTACGATATTTTCTGCTTGCGGGCCTTTAGGACCTTGGCTTACAGTGAATTCTACTTTTTGGCCTTCAGCTAAAGTTTTGAAACCTTCGCTTGCAATTGCACTGAAGTGTGCAAATACGTCTGGACCAGATGCTTGCTCGATGAAACCAAAACCTTTAGACTCGTTGAACCACTTAACTGTACCTTGAACTTTAGACATAATAATATCCTGTAAAATTTAATAAAAATTGCCTTCAATAGGCTTGAATAGCGTAAAAATTAGACTGGAACTTAAAGACTTCAGACGAGGTATTATTAATAAAACAACGTAATGGAGAATGTAAACAATAGGCTTTATTTCTGCTGAGTTGAATAGTATAGATCTCCCCAGATAAGTCAACAATTGATTACGATTAAAGTGCAGATATTATCCGTTTTTATACTCACATTGCCGTTACACATTTTCATTGAAAAAATTAAGCGATATATAGCAGCAAGAAATGTTACATAATGAATTACTCAAATGAAATTAAGGGATATTCGATGATAGATTTTAATAATAAAGGTTTTTTCAAGCTTAAACAGAACACTGATTTTGCAGATAAAGTGAAAGACTTACTGCTTGATGATGAACAGATTATTGATTCATATAAGACCATGCGTGACGGTGTTGTGTTTACAGATAAAAGAATCATTGCTGTTAATGTTCAAGGCATTACGGGAAGCAAAAAAGACTTCACGTCACTTCCGTATAAAAATATTGTTGCTTACTCTATTGAAACGTCAGGTACCTTTGATCTTGATTCAGAGTTGGAAATCTATTTTTCAGCTGTCGGGAAGGTTAGATTTGAGTTTACTGGTCAATCTTCAATGTTAGAGATTTCAAAAATCATTTCTCAACATTTACTCTAAAAAGCATTGCTATCAGTAGGCTTATCTCCTACTTTAAACGAAGCTAGCGAGATCATTACAAATGATATTGATGGAGATTTATGAGCAAGTTTATTGTTGTATCAAAATATTCATTTCCTTTGGATGCACATATCGCTAAAGCGAGTTTAGAAAGTGAAGGTATTCCTGCGCATATAGCTGATGAGCACACGGTTAATATGCAGTGGCTTTATTCAGATGCAATAGGTGGAGTTAGGTTATACGTGCCAGAGGAATTTGAAATTGAAGCAAAAGCTATCTTGGCATTAAACTTTTCAGCGGATGTTGATTCAGTGTTTGAAGCAACGCCAGAACACTGCCCTAAATGTAACGGCCTTGACTTAATCAATTATACCAAAGGCAAAAAGCCCGCTTTTATTGTATTTATATTATTAGGATTCCCGCTATTTTTTTATCAACACGGTAGAAAATGCAAAGACTGTGGTTGGTTTAAAGAAATGTAATAAACGCAGACGAGCCAATACTAACAGCCCATAAAATGAACAATAAAAAATGACTCACTGGAAAATAAATGAGGCAATATCAAGAATGACTACATTGCCTCGTCAATAAAAGACTAATTAAACAATTTTTTATTGCTTAGACTTTTTCTTATTTTTAAAATAAAGCACACCTTTTACTGCAACAACAGCAAATAGTCCCCAAAAAATGGCATGGTAAAGCAAATGTAATGAACCTTCGCCTAAGGCATGATCAGTGTGAGCAGATGCTTGTGTGCTTAGTAACAAAGTAAAAACTAAACTAAAAATTAAAGTAAAAAATTTCATAGTAATCCCTTTCAAAATAATAATACGTAAATAATGCTTATTTAAGCATACCTTGCGTTTCAATAAATTCAATAATCTCAGCCAAACCTTGTTTGGTTTTCATATTACTGAAGATAAATGGTTTATCACCGCGCATCTTCTTTGCATCTCTATCCATCACTTCTAATGATGCGCCCACTAAATCAGCCACATCAATCTTATTAATGATTAGCAAATCAGACTTAGTAATACCAGGGCCACCCTTACGTGGGATTTTATCGCCAGCTGAGACATCGATAACGTATAATGTTAAGTCTGATAATTCAGGGCTGAATGTTGCACTTAAGTTATCCCCTCCACTCTCCACTAATACAAAATCTAAATCGGGATGGCGTTCATGCAACTCATCAATGGCCGCTAGGTTCATTGATGCATCCTCACGAATAGCCGTATGCGGACAACCACCCGTTTCAACACCAATAATACGATCAGCCGTTAACGCATCATTACGTGTTAAAAATTGTGCATCTTCATGTGTGTAGATATCGTTCGTGACCACAGCCATTTCATATTTGTCGCGCAGTGCTAAACACAATTGACTTAATAAAGCGGTTTTACCTGAACCAACTGGACCACCCACACCGATACGTAATAATTGTTTTTTTCTCATTATCTTTCTCTCATATTTCTAAAATAATTTGTCTGTACTTAAAACGAATCTGCTTTTTAAGATCTGAACAAACGAGTGTATTGCGTTTCATGCCAAGCACTTGCCATCGCTAATCGCGGTAAGCTTGCACCGATGTCATCATCTTCAATATGATTGGCAATATTGATCGCCCCTGCCACTTTATCGCTTAGTTCAAACAGTAAGTTTTGTGCTTGAGTTTGGCCTAATGGCACTAATTTAGTGGCAGCGGCGACTTGGTTATCAAGGTAAGTCCAACAATAACCACTTTGCGCTGAGATTAAATCTAACTGGAAAAGATAAGCAGCAATCGCAAATACACTGACAAAACTGCTTTGAGCCTGCTTGAATAATTCCCTATAAGGTTCGCTATCTACTGTATCTAATTGCTTTAATAAACGAATTAACGCTTTACCCATTGCGACATCAGCAAGACGTAATTCGCTACTCTCACGACAAGCAATTAAATGTTGGTTATGCTCTTTAAAGCTTTCAAAATCATTATTTTCTAAGGCGAGATACAATCGTTTTAATAAGGCTAAATCAGTACGTGCAATGGATTCATTAAGGTTTAATTCAATCCATTCAAAGGTGCTTTTTTGATTATTTACCCAGCCCATTTCTGTTGCGTACTCTAGCCCTTGCGAAAATGAAAAGCCGCCAACCGGTAGATTGGCACTACATAATTGCAATAATCGATTAAGCTTAACTGGACTCGCCATATTAATGTTCATGGTGATGATCTGAATGCGAGTCTGAATGTTCATGAGAGTGGCTATGTGCATGCCCACTACGTTTACCATAAGCGCCATTTTCTGGTGCAAATACCGCCGGCGTTTTATCGATTGTTAAACCATAGTTTTCAGCAAGCTCTTCTAATACATGATCCGGTTTAAAACGCACCCATAACTCACCGACTTGTAACGTCGTATGGCGATTTCCTAAGTGATAGCAGACTTTACTGAAGGTTAACCAATCTGTGCCAAGCGCAGTTGAAACGTCTTCCGCTTGCCCTTTTACTTCAATCAATAAACCACATTCTGTTTTTAATATTTCACCGACTAGCAAAGGATGCCCACGCTCAACAAAAATGCCAATATCCACACCTTTGTCAGTGACCCCTTTAATGCGTGATTTTTTACGCGTGTCATGATCCAATGTAATCGAATCATTAATTTCATCATGCGTATGATCCAACCTTTCAAATACTTGTAACATTGTTTTTTCCTAACTTAAAACAAACAATAACGTTGTGCTAACGGTAGTTCAGTAGCTGGCTCACAGGTCAATAACTCACCGTTTGCACGCACTTCATAGGTTTGAGAGTCCACTTCGATATTTGGCATCCAGTCATTGTGGATCATGTCTTTTTTACCAATATTACGGGTGTTTTTACACACTCCAACTAAACGCGTCATCCCTGCTATTTCAGGTACATTTTTATCAATTGCTGCTTGCGATAAAAAGGTCATTGACGTTTGTGCTGCTGCGCTACCAAATGAACCGAACATAGGACGATAATAAACAGGCTGTGGCGTTGGGATTGATGCATTAGCATCGCCCATTGGTGCAGCGGCAATAAAGCCTGATTTTAAAATCATCGACGGTTTAATACCGAAGAATGCTGGTTTCCATAACACTAAATCCGCCATTTTTCCTATTTCAATCGACCCTACTTCATGGCTAATACCATGACTGATTGCTGGGTTGATTGTGTATTTAGCAATGTAACGCTTAGCACGGAAATTATCATTACGCTCTGTATCAGGCGTTAACGGGCCACGTTGTTGTTTCATCTTATGGGCTGTTTGCCAAGTCCGCGTGATCATTTCACCAACACGTCCCATCGCTTGGGAGTCAGACGAAATCATACTGATCGCACCTAAGTCATGCATGATGTCTTCAGCAGCGATACTTTCTTTACGAATACGCGAATCAGCAAAGGCAACATCTTCAGGAATTGAAGGGTTTAGGTGATGACATACCATCAACATATCTAAATGCTCATCAATGGTATTAATTGTATACGGGCGCGTTGGGTTAGTTGATGAAGGCAATACATTGGGCTCACCACAAGCACGGATAATATCCGGTGAATGACCGCCACCAGCACCTTCAGTGTGGTAAGTATGAATAGTACGACCTTTGAAGGCACCTAGCGTATCTTCTAAAAATCCTGATTCGTTTAACGTATCAGTATGGATCGCAACTTGTACATCATAGCGCTCAGCCACTGACAAACAGTTATCGATAGCAGCTGGTGTTGTACCCCAATCTTCATGCAGTTTTAAACCACATACACCCGCTTCAATCTGCTCTTCAATCGCTTTTGGTAAACTCACGTTCCCCTTGCCTAGAAAGCCAAAGTTCATTGCAAAGTCGTTAGTAGCTTGCAACATTTTATGGATATTCCAAGGACCCGGTGTACAGGTAGTAGCTTTAGTGCCGGTCGCTGGACCAGTACCACCGCCAATCATAGTGGTCACACCTGACATTTGTGCTTCTTCGATTTGCTGTGGGCAAATAAAATGAATATGTGCGTCTATGCCACCAGCAGTCAATATTTGGCCTTCGCCTGCAATCACTTCTGTGCCCGCACCGATTTCGATATCAATATTGTCTTGAATGTCTGGGTTACCGGCTTTACCGATAATGGCAATACGGCCATCTTTAATACCGACATCGGCTTTTACAATACCCCAATGATCTAGGATCAATGCATTAGTGATCACAAGATCAACCGTCTCAGCACAAGCCGCTTGGCTTTGCCCCATACCATCACGAATAACTTTGCCGCCACCAAAAGTGACCTCTTCACCATATTCCGTGAAATCTTTTTCTACTTCGATCCATAAGTCGGTATCAGCTAAACGAACGCGATCGCCCACTGTTGGCCCAAACATATGTGCGTAAGAATGTTTATCAATGCTAGCCATGATTATTGTTCTCCCTCAATGCTACTTTTAGTCTCGACTTGAAGGTCGCCTTGAATATCACCACGGAAACCAAATACACGGCGCTTGCCGCGGTAAGGAATAAGCGTAACGTCTCGTTTTTGGCCCGGCTCAAAACGAACCGCAGTACTTGAGGTAATATCTAAACGATAACCTTTGGTGATTTCACGATCAAAAACCAACGCGCTATTCACTTCATAAAAATGATAATGAGAGCCAACTTGAATCGGTCTATCACCTGAATTTGCGACGGTGACTTTTAACTGCTTACGGCCAACATTGAGTTCTCGATTACCGCTATCCGTTTTTATTTCGCCGGGGATCATAAGCTACTCCATTAAATAATTGGGTTATGGATAGTGACCAACTTCGTCCCATCAGGGAAGGTTGCTTCAACTTGTACTTCAGGAAGCAACTCAGCAATGCCATCCATCACTTGGTCACGAGTTAATAACGTACGCCCATAATCCATCATTTCAGCGACCGTTTTACCGTCACGCGCCCCTTCCATGATCTCCATTGAGATGTAAGCCATCGCTTCAGGATAATTTAGTTTTACACCACGTTTTAAACGACGCTCTGCTAATAATGCCGCAGTAAAAAGCAGTAATTTGTCTTTTTCTCTTGGTAATAAATCCATATCATTTTCTCTTTTTATTTAGGCTCGCTATTAATAAGATCTCTTCTCTATACAAAAGTCTTTTTAGGTATGCCAGATTCTCGGTTGTATCGCAGTTTTATCGACTAATAAAGGCCGTAATACTTCCCATAAACTAATAAATAATTGTTTGCATTGTTGTGCATGAGCACCCAGGTAGCGGATCACTAATAAACCATCAATATCACTAATGCTGATCAACGACTGTGCGTTTTGCTCCGTCACTGTGTCACGTAATAACGCCACTAACTGCGCGCGTTGCTGTGGTTGTTTTAATACCTGCGGCGCATAAGCTAAAAAAGTCGCAAAGACGCTGTTGTTTGCTAACCCAGCGGGATGCGTTAAGAGTTGGTTAGCGGGAGATAACGCAATGCGGTCATGGTAAATCAAGATGTCATCGCAATATAAGCGATTCAATTGGCAGTATTTACCCTCCACAAAGGGTTCATCTGAATCGGGCAATCCAAGGCAAGTAATATCCCAACCAAGGTAAACACTGCTGCTAGTGAGCTTAATATCAACAGTATTAAAACCATCGGCTCCTTCGTAAACAATGGTTTCCTGTGGGAAGTTTTCGCACTTAGCATTAGCCTCTAAGGTTAATTGAGTAATTTGTGCTTGTTTTGTATCGCCGATATCAAGGTTGGTTCGGGCACGATAAAAACGCCCTGCTCCAGGTGTAGTAAACAGTAGATGAGCATCTTCATTCACTGCCACACTAATACGTAATTCATCACCAGATACAATGCCAGCAGGCGGATGTAACAGGTAAATATGCGCACAATCTCGTCCTTCTGGGTAAAAGGCTTTTTGAACGGAAAGCGGCCCTTTACGTTGTGTACGAGTTAATTGTGTGCCGACGGGAGTGTTGCTGAATTCTAAGAGCAAATGAGCAAGCCAGTGATTTTTCACTGGCTTGCTAGCGTTGATATTCGTCGCAGCAGTAGCGGCTGAAGAGAGTGGCGCGGTTGTGATCATTGTTCCCTTATTTTAACTTATATTGATATTAGCGATTCAGCTTCACCATTTTAAACGGCGAGATACTTACTGACTAACTCATCATCAAGTTCATCCATTGGACCCGATGCTATTACTTGGCCTTTTTCCATTAAGTGGAAGTTTTCTCCCACTGCGCGAGCAAAAGGTAACTTCTGCTCTACTAGAATAATGGTCATGCCTTGTTCTTTATTTAACTTTAATAACACATCTCGAATTAATTGCACAATATTAGGTTGAATACCTTCGTTGGGCTCATCTAATATTAGAATATCCGGATTCAGTACCAAAGCACGTCCAATCGCTAACTGCTGTTGTTGGCCACCAGAAAGGTCACCACCACGGCGATGTAACATCTCTTCCAGTACAGGGAAAAGCTTAAATATATGATTTGGAATCGTTTTACTTTTTTGTCTTGAGCAATTTAAACTGATTTTTAGGTTTTCTTCAACCGTCAATTGCGGAAAGATGTGACGCCCCTGTGGCACATAACCAACACCAATTTCAGGACGTTGCTCAACACTGCTTTTACTCATATCTTGGTCATTAATCACTAGATCACCTGAGCTAATAGGCAACAACCCCATAATAGTTTTTAATAGTGTAGTTTTGCCCACACCGTTACGCCCCATGATACAAGTACGAGAACCTTTCTTAATCTTAAGGTCAAGATCCCATAGGATCTGTGTGCCACCATACTTTTGATTTACTGCGGTTAATTCAATCATGATTAAGCTTGCTCCTCACCTAAATACACTTCACGTACGTCTTTATTTGCTTGGATTTCATCCATCGACCCTTCCGCCAATACCGACCCTTGATGCAATACAGTTACCTTACGCGCAATGGATCTTACAAAGGCCATATCATGCTCAACCACCACCACTGAATGTTTGCCTGCGAGTGACGTTAACAATTCAGCCGTACGTTCTGTCTCTTGTGTCGTCATCCCAGCAACAGGCTCATCAACTAACAGTAAACGCGGCTCAGCGGCTAATAACATACCAATCTCTAACCATTGTTTTTGGCCATGAGATAAACGTCCTGCTGGGTAATGCTGCTCGGCAGTTAAACCAATGGTTTGTAATACTTCATCAATTTTATCTTGTTGTTCGCCACTCAATTTATGAAATAACGAGCTCCAAATACCTTTATCGCCAGACAAACTTAACTCGATATTTTCAAACACACTGAGAGCTTCAAATACCGTTGGTTTCTGAAACTTACGGCCAATACCCGCACGCGCAATTTCAGATTCATCAAGTTCTAATAAATCAATTTGTTGACCAAAACTCACCTTGCCTTTGTCAGGGCGAGTCTTACCTGTGATCACATCCATTAACGTTGTTTTACCTGCGCCGTTTGCACCGATTAAACAACGTAACTCACCATCACCAATATAAAGATTAAGGTCGTTTAACGCTTTAAAACCATCAAAACTCACACTGACATCTTCCACGTATAAAATCATACCGTGGCGTGTATCTGGCTTTAAATTATCAACTGATGACAGCGGTGAACCGTGTTTATCTACAATCATTATTTATTCTCCGCTGCTAGTGTTGCATCTTCTGACTTACTCTTATCAGAGCCACTTGGTTTCTTTTCTGTTGCCGGTGGATCTATTTTATTCATTAAGTTTGTTACTAACCCTGCAAGGCCTTTTGGTAGTAACAACGTAACCAAGACAAACAAACCACCTAATCCAAATAACCATGCTTCAGGCATAATTGCAGTAAAACGTGTCTTGGCATAACTGACCACAATCGCGCCCACTAATGCGCCGTATAATGTGCCACGCCCACCAATCGCTACCCAAATAACAATCTCAATGGAGTTTAATGGAGAGAACTCGCCCGGGTTAATAATGCCCACTTGCGGTACATAAAGCGCACCTGCTACACCCGCTAACATTGCCGATACAACGAAAATCCACACTTTATAATGTTGCGGTTTATAACCAACAAAACGCACACGGTCTTCTGAATCACGGATCGCAGTGACCACTCGGCCCATTTTTGAATTAACAATAAAGTGACTGATCGCATAACCAATGGCTAACATCACTGCCGTTGCCACAAATAAAGCCAGCTTAGTATTCGGTGACTGTAATGAGAATCCAAAGATCTCTTTAAAGTCAGTCAAACCATTGTTACCACCAAATCCCATTTCATTACGGAAGAAAGACAGTAACAGAGCATATGTCATCGCTTGCGTCATGATAGATAAGTACACGCCACTTACACGTGAACGGAACGCTAACGTACCAAAGATGTAAGCTAATAAACCAGGGCCAGCAAAGACTAATAAAATCATCACTAAGGCGTTATCAGAACCCGCCCAATACCAAGGTAATTCAGTCCAGTTCAAGAACACCATAAAATCGGGTAATTCTGGGTTACCGTAAACACCACGGTCACCAATTTGGCGCATCAGGTACATCCCCATCGCGTAACCACCTAAGGCAAAGAATGCACCGTGACCCAAGCTTAAAATACCGCAGTATCCCCATACCAAATCAACCGCTAAAGCGAGTAAGGCATAACAAAGGTATTTACCCAATAAGCTCACCGTATAATCACTTACATGTAATAGTGAACCTTCGGCAAACATTAAGTTACATACGCTGACGTACAGTGTTGAAACAAATAAGATCGCAATAACAAAATGCAAACTACTCATTTTTTCAGTCATCTTTTTCACGCTAGGTGAATTCAGTAAAGTATTCATTATTCTGCAGATCTCCCTTTTTGCGGAAACAGTCCTTTAGGTCGTTTTTGAATGAACAACACTAAGCTGACTAAAACAATAATATTGGCAAGTACTGGCCCCATTGATGGCTCTAATATTTTGTTAAATGTTCCCATGGTCATCGCTGCAACTAGCGTGCCCCATAAGTTACCCACACCACCGAATACCACCACTAAGAATGAATCGATGATATAAGCCTGTCCTAAGTTCGGTCCAACGTTAGTCAACTGACTTAATGCCACACCTGCCACACCCGCAATACCAGAACCTAAACCAAAGGTAATCGCATCCACCCACGAGCTTTTAACACTCAAAGCTCTTGCCATATCTCGGTTTTGAGAAACAGCACGAACGTGTAAACCTAATGAAGAATTTTTCAAAATCATTAACAGTGAGAAGAACACCATTAACGCAAATAAGATAATGTATAAACGGTTATAGGTTAACGACAAGATAGGGTTAATTTCTAACGAACCACTCATCCATTGTGGCGCTTCAACTTGGCGGTTAAGTGGAGAGAAAACACTACGGACAAGTTGTTGTAAAATTAAGCTGATACCAAAAGTAGCCAGTAAGGTTTCTAATGGGCGCCCCTTTAAAAAACGAATCACACCACGTTCAATTAACACACCAACAAAACCAGACACAAGGAATGCTGCAGGTACGGCCATTAACAACGAGTATTCAATTAAATTAGGAAAGGTTTGTTGAATAACATAAGTGGTGTAAGCACCTAACATCATCATTTCACCATGCGCCATATTGATCACGCCCATCACACCAAAGGTGATAGCAAGACCAATCGCCGCCAGTAATAAGACTGAGCCAAGACTTAATCCGAAGAACAGGTTTTCCGCTAAGCTAAACACACTTGCTTGCTGTTCAATACTGTCTATCGCGTTGCTTAAAACTGATTTTAACTCTTTTGTTTCTGGATCTGCTTGTGCATTGCTTGCTAACGAATCTAATTGCTTAACCAACGCATTTTTAACGGTAGGTTCTAAACGGTTAGAAAGTTGTTTAGCCGCTGATAATTTCTCTGCAGTTGACCCCGCCTCTAGTTGCTCGATTAATAAAATAACCGACATCAACTCACGAGCGTCATCGTCTTTCTCGCTTTTAATTAATTTATTAACCGCAGTCAAACCTGTTTGATTAGGGTTATCTAATAATTGTTTCAAAGCAGCAATACGAATTTCAGTATCGGCGCTTGTTAAATCGAGGTTGGCTAATAAATCACGGATTTGGCCACGTAAACGGTTATTGGTTCTGACTTTTTTAATCGCTGACTTTTTAACAGCAGGTAAGGCTTCAGCCGTTAACACATCCGTTAATTGATATTGTTTTTGTTCATTTTTATAAACAGAGACAACACGTTTGCTGGACTTTAGGTAATACAAATCACCGTCCATCAAAGGTTGTAAAATAGCACGTACTTGGGGTGTTGATGTCGCCGCAATTTGTTCAATCAACGGCGCCATTTTATTTAATTTAGTAGTTGGTAGTTGCTCTACTAATACAGGAAGAGCTGATTGTTGTGTTTCACTAACAGCGGCTGAGGCGTTGAATGACATAACAAAGAAAAGTAAAAGGGGAAATAGACGCAACATGAGCTGTTCCTTAATATTGATGTCTTTAGTTCATAAAAATGGGAGGGCTAAGCCTCCCATTGATTAGTTCTTACATTTATTACCTGAATGACATGCAATAAACTTAATGAGTTAGAACGCTATGACTAAAACTTTTGACCAGAACATTTTGCAGTTGTGACATCAAAGTTGCCGCATTTGATTGGTGCAGTCCAATCTGATACTAGGTTCTTAGAGCTTGGTAGAAAGTCTGACCATGCATCACCAATCACTGTATCAGGCGTTTCCCAAACGACTTCAAACTGACCATCTTCTTGGATTTCGCCAATCAGTACAGGCTTAGATAAATGGTGGTTAGGGTTCATCACTGCAATACCGCCGGTTAAGTTAGGTACAGCAATACCGATCATCGCTTGTTCAACAGCATCAACATCAGTAGTACCAGCTTTCTCAACAGCCTTAACCCACATTTTGAAACCAATGTAAGTTGCTTCCATTGGGTCATTGGTTACACGCTTGTCATCACCGATGTATTTTTTCCATTGTGCGATAAACGCTTCATTCTCTTCTGTCTCAACACTTTGGAAGTAATTCCAAGCGGCTAAGTGACCTACTAACGGTTTTGCATCAAAACCAGATAACTCTTCTTCACCAACAGAGAATGCAATAACAGGGATATCTTCAGCAGAAATACCTTGGTTACCTAACTCTTTGTAGAATGGGATATTTGCGTCACCGTTTACTGTAGAAATAACTGCGGTTTGCTTGCCTTCAGAACCAAAACGTTTCACATCAGCTACAATATTTTGCCAATCTGAATGACCAAATGGCGTGTAGTTAATCATGATATCTTCAGACTTAACGCCCTGTGCCATTAGGTATGCTTCTAAGATTTTATTGGTTGTACGTGGATAAACGTAGTCAGTACCTAACAATACAAAACGCTTTGCGCCAATATCATTAATCAGATAATCAACCGCTGGGATAGCTTGTTGGTTTGGCGCAGCACCGGTATAGAATACGTTTTTAGAGGACTCTTCACCTTCGTACTGAACAGGGTAGAACATCAGGCCGTTAAGCTCTTCAAGCACAGGCAATACTGATTTACGAGAAACTGAAGTCCAGCTACCAAAAATAACGTCTACTTTATCTTTTGCTAATAACTCTCGACCTTTCTCTGCAAATAATGGCCAGTTTGACGCAGGGTCAACAACCACAGGCTCAAGTTTTTTACCTAATAAACCGCCCTTTGCATTTTGATCTTCAATCATCATCAATACCGTGTCTTTTAGTGTTGTTTCACTAATCGCCATAGTGCCTGATAAAGAATGCAAAACACCAACCTTGATGCTGTCAGCAGCATAAGCAAAGTTAGTCATTAAGCCCGTTGCAACAATCGAACTTGCAACAATTAGTTTTTTCAATTTCATAGATAGTCCCTTTCCCTTTAGTATCCAATGATTAATCTTATTAGAGGAATAAAAATCTCAATCCCAACCTATTTCAAGTGGGATTAGTATCCAGTAATTAGTGCAAGCATTAAATGCGCAAAAGCACGCAATGGACTACGCAATTATGCGCATATAAAAACAAGTGCTATTGAAGTAAGCTACGCGCGCGAGATATGCTAAGAGCTGAGTAGCTATTAGTAAGGGTACGGATAGCCAATAAATAGCGAATGAAGCGAGCATGCAATCAAACCAAAAAATAATTAAAGCACGCAGAACCTATAACAAGCTTGTTGCAAACGAGATGATGGAAGACTTTGCGTTACGTTTTACTGCTAAACGTGCACGCAAGTGGTCGCTTAATAGAATATCAATGACCGCACTTGGCATTGTGTCATTCCTGGTTTTAGAAGCAATTGGCGGCGCGATCACCCTTCAATATGGTTTTGAAAATGCCGCATGGGCAATTTTAGCGGTCACCTTAATTGTATTTTTAACCGGTTTGCCAATCAGCTATTATGCCGCCAAATATGGGGTCGATATCGACTTGCTCAGCCGAGGGGCGGGGTTTGGGTATATAGGCTCTAGCATTGCCTCGCTTATCTATGCCTCCTTTACCTTTATCTTTTTTGCCCTTGAAGCCGCGATTATGGCGATGGCCTTAAAAATATTATTTGGCTTGCCCTTACCCGCTGGGTATATCGTCAGTACCTTATTAATTATCCCCTTAGTGACCCACGGCATTACCTATATCAGTCGCTTTCAAGTATGGACGTCACCGATTTGGGTAGCGCTACAACTGTTGCCGCTGTTCTTTGTGTTTACCCACAACGATACGCAATTCAGTGATTGGATCAGCTTTACCGGTGAAGCAGGCGAATCAGGTAGCTCATTTAATCTATTATTATTTGGTGGCGCTTCTGCCGTATTATTAGCATTAGTCGCGCAAATAGGTGAGCAAGTCGACTTCCTGAGATTCTTACCTGAAAAGCCCAAAAAAGGCGCTTGGCGATGGTGGTTAGCACTGATTGCGGGTGGTCCTGGTTGGATGTTATTTGGCGCGCTTAAACTATTTTTAGGATCTTTCTTAGCCTACTTTGCATTAAAACAAGGTGTCGCACCGCACCTTGCTAGCGACCCTGCCCACATGTATCAGCTTGCTTATAGCTATGTGTTTGATAATCCGTCGATTAGTGTTTTTGTCGCTTGTACGTTTGTGGTGTTATCACAGCTAAAAATAAACGTCGCCAATGCTTATGCGGGTTCATTGGCATGGTCTAACTTCTTTTCACGTGTGACTCATAATCACCCAGGCCGCGTTGTGTGGATGGTGTTTAATGTTGCCATTGCCCTATTGCTAATGGAACTGGGTATTTACCAAACTATCGCCAGTATGCTGTCTGTTTATTCGGTGATTGTATTAGCTTGGTTAAGCTCAGTGGTTGCCGATTTAATCATCAACAAACCGCTAGGGATCAGCCCGCGCCATATCGAATTTAAACGTTCGCACCTTTATGATATTAACCCCGTGGGTGTGGGTTCCATGTTACTCGCGTCATTGGCTGGCTTTACCGCACACATGGGCATTTATGGTGAAACCGTTGAGGCTTTAGCCTCTTTCATTGCGTGTTTTTTACCTTTTATCACCGTGCCTCTAATTGGCTGGTTAACCAAGGGGAAATATTACCTTGCAGCTAACCAACAGCCCGTTATTAAAAAATTTACTGAATGCCATATTTGTGAAAACAGCTTTGACCACCAAGATATGACTTTTTGCCCTGCTTACGGCAAAGCCATTTGCTCACTGTGTTGTAGTTTAGATGTGCGCTGTTCGGATCAATGCCGCCCGAATGCGACATTGTCACAACAAGCACATGATTTTTTCACACGCTTTTTAAGTGCCAAAGTGCTTAAAGTATTAACCACACCATTGATGCAATTTATCGTGCTAACACTCGGTTTAAGCTTTATCGGTGCCGCAATATTAGTGTTGGTGTATCTACAGGTACCGCTGGATGAAGTCGCCGTAAAACAAGTGTTTGCCAGCACCCTGATCAAGATATTCTTCCTGTTGATGATCATTATTGGCATCGTTAGTTGGTTATTTATCCTCGCACGTAACGGCAACCAAAATGCATTAAAAGAGTTACGCTCACAAACTAAAGCATTAGCCAAAGAAGTTGATGCCCATGAACAAACCTCAGAAGCCTTACAAAGTGCAAAAGAAGTCGCAGAATCAGCCAACGAAGCCAAAAGTCGTTACCTCGCGGCATTAAGCCATGAGTTACGCACACCACTTAATGTACTGCTAGGTTATGCACAATTGCTAATGCGTGACAAAGTATTACCACCTAAGCAACGCGAAAGTATTGCCATTGTGAGGCGTAATGGCGAGCATCTCGCCGATTTAATTGAAAGCTTATTAGAGGTCTCTAAGATTGAAGCGGGACGTGTCACCTTGCAACGAGACGAATTTAATCTGAAAGCCATTTTGCAGCAGCTAGTGGACATGTTCCAAATGCAAGCCAGTAAAAAAGGCATCAAATTTCACTATATTGCCAGTGCCAACTTACCCGATTATGTAGCCACGGATAAACAACGTTTTAGGCAAATTCTGATCAATTTAATCTCTAACGCCATTAAATATACTGAAAAAGGATCGGTGACCTTTAAAGTAACTTATCGCAGTGAAGTCGCTAATTTTAGTATTATCGATACGGGTGCGGGCATTGCAAAAAGTAATCAAGAACTGATATTTAAACCCTTTGAACAAATTCGTAATACCCATACACAATCGATTGGTGGAACAGGGTTAGGCTTAACTATTTCACGCTCATTAGCAGAATTGATGGGCGGTGAGATAAGTTTAAGCAGCATTGTTGGCCAAGGTTCAACCTTTAACTTCAAGCTAATGCTATTTAAGCTACACAAAGATCCTAAAGAACCAGAGCTGAATAAATCCGAAGCCATAGGTTATAACGGCGACAAACAAACCGTATTAGTGGTCGATGATAATAAAAACCAACGCGAGTTGATGTTCAACTTATTAGAGCCGATTGGTTTTGAAGTATTATTAGCGGAGCATGCACAACAAGGTTTTGAATTATTGCAGGAAAACGATATAGACCTGATTCTAATGGACGTGCAAATGCCTGACATTAACGGCTGGCAAATGGTAAAAAATCTACGTGAACAGCATTATCAAATGCCGGTATTAATGGTCTCAGCCAATGCACGTGATGCCGAATACAACCTGCAAGCCGAAGGTTACCATAATGGTTATATTGCTAAACCTCTCAATTTAGACGCCCTATTAGGTAAAATTGCACAACTATTAAACTTACAATGGCAATATAAAAATACTGACAACTTAGCGCCTAGTAAAACCATCAACCCTAATAAACCAGCCGTCACCAGTGAGCAGTATCAAGCATTAATCGCCCTTGCTGAGATTGGTTATTTATCTGGTTTTAAAGATAAGTTTGCAGAAATAGAAGCGCAATATCACTACCCAGAAGATAGCGCATCGCAGATACTTGAGTATGTTGAAGTCTGTAACTTCCCTAAAATTATTGAATACTTAAATGAGTTAAACCATGGATCATAAAAGCAGTGATGTTGTATTGGTTGTCGATGATTCTCCCGAATCATTAGGCATGCTCAATGTAGCACTGAACAGTCAAGGTTATACCGCATTAGTGGCTTTAAGCGGACAACAAGCACTCGCGATTGCAGAAAAAGTGCCTCCAGATGTAGTGTTATTAGATGCCATGATGCCAGAGATGGATGGCTTTGAAACCTGCCGACGTTTAAAAGAACTACTACCTAACACTCCTATTATTTTCATGACTGGATTAACCGACGTTGAAGATATTGTGAAAGGCATTGAAGCGGGTGGTGTGGATTATGTGACCAAACCAATTTCTCCGGATGAAGTGATTGTACGTATCAAACGCCACGTGGAAACCGCCAAACTCGCATTAAGTGCACAGGATGCCTTAGACCACGCAGGTAAAACGGTATTTTGTGTTAGCCAATTAGGCCGATTATCTTGGGCGACACCACATGTACATGAATTGGTCGATGATATTTCCAAAGGTGACGCCAGTCCATGGGCAACCTTAGCCACGTTAATTGAAAGTTGGTTACTGGGTGACACCAGCAAAGAATTAAAAGTGAACTGTTTTTCCGAGAAAATGAGCATTGCTTACGAGCGTCAACAACAGCAAATGCATTTATTACGCATCGTACAAACTAAAACACAAAAATCACCACAGGATTTGAAGGATAATCTCCCGATCACCAAACGTGAATCAGAGGTGTTGTATTGGGTGTCTTACGGTAAAACCAGTTGGGAAATTTCACAGATTTTGGAAATGAGCCCACGTACAGTAAATAAACATTTAGAGCAAATTTATAAGAAGTTAGGGGTGGATAATAGGACGTCGGCAGCGGCTATTTCGATTAGGATCCTAGAGGGGTGAGGCAGCAAGGGATGCTGGGTGATCCTTTTTTTGTGCTTTAGGGTTCGTCTACGCTCGTTGAGACTATTTGACTTTTGTTAGCAAGTTTTTCGTCTTTGCTCGTTGTGGCTTTATTAATAATTGTAACTTGGTGTTTCGCCCTTTCGGCGACTTTACTTTCTCTCTGCCAGCAGAGAAAGTAAGCAAAGAGACTGGCACCGGATCGCTTTCTGATCCAAGTAATCCACTCATTTTTATCGTACCGTTTCGAACGTGCATCCATGCACTAGCCTCAACTAATCCAAACATCCTGTTTGGCTTTACTAAAAATGAATGAATTACTTGGGAAAGCTCAACGGTAGGGAGTTGTAGCCACATTGAGTAATGTTTTAAGTTTAGCTTTTTTAAATAGAGCTTTACTTATCTTTTTAAACAGAGCTTTAATAGATAGCAAAACATCATAGTTAAACATGGAGAAGTTAATGGGTATATTTTTTGGAATACTAGCTTGTGTGATGTTCTCAATCTTAACTCAAAATGCACTTATTGGATTAGCGCTAGGGATGCTGGTTGGATATGGTGTAAATAAGTTAAGAATAAAGAATAAACGAAATACCAAGAGTAAAAATATAAACCAATAAACCTCGTTCTGCCTTTCCGCTATTAATGCGGAATAATCCCACCTATCTACATGATTAATATTTGATTTTAAGCCTATAGACAACCTTAATTGTTTGATTTGCTGTTGCAGTAGAGTATTGTTAAAAAAATTACCAAATTAATGTATTCCGTATTTCCACCTGAAATACGGAATTATTATACTTAATCACGCTGTTAGGCATTTTCGGAGAACTCAATTGAACCCTAATGAACAATATTTCAATATGGCTATGTGTTATATAGAAATAGGAAAAATAACATCAAAAAGAAATTGGATATGGGACCGTCTTCCAAAGTGGTTCCCAATTGGTAAAGTTACACCATTCTCTGACGTTGGAGATTATCAGAATGCCAATGCTTATCAGTTATTCCATGCAATTGAACTTTATTTGAAATACGCAATTTTGAATAAGGAAGATAAATGCTGGGGGCATGATGTTACGAATCTTTATGATAAGTATACAGAACTATATCCGTCGGAAGACTTTCACTTTGAACATCCTTTTGATTTTTCTAATTATGAAGTAATTCCTGAAAACATTGGGGAAAAAGAACTAGCGGAAGCCCATATGGCTCAGTTCAAAATATCAATAATGGATCAGCATTTAAGATACCCAAGTGACAATAAAACAGGTGGTTATAGCTTCAGTTTATCAAGTTGCTACTTTAAGGAAATAGAACAAAAGTTCATGGAGCTGCATTCAAAAATCAACAATGCCTAACAAGAACTTAAAATCGGAACAAAACAGCGGGCTATGTTTCGTTCCTCAACAAATTTTAGCCCACAATTTTTGTCCGCTTAAGTGGGCGTTGGTTTTCTCAATATTCGAGTATGAGTATATGAGTATATGAGTATATGAGTATATGAGTATATGAGTA
>NZ_JACJDP010000033.1:0-45755 GCF_014163575.1 Psychromonas sp. SR45-3 | reverse complement strand
GTTTATTGTTTATTGTTTATTGGGTATTGTTTTATCTTTTACTATTTTTTATCGTGCAGTTTCTGTTTTATTTACCGCAAGCAATTGTAAATTAATACATAATGTATTGGGATTTAACTAAAATACCAATATCAATACATTATGTAATAAATAGTCAAAATTAATACCTAAAACACTGGCTCAGTGCTTACCTTAGTTATTTGACTTTAACTTGTTCTTTTTCGTAACCAGCTATATTTATTAACATTTTCTTTATATTTCGAGATAACGTTTAACTAAATTATTAGTCTGATAAATATATTTATGCGCAGGATACCGAAGCAGATGGATTGATGCAAGTATCCATACTTTATTTACTTCTATTATCAAGTTTTTTTAACTCATTTTATTGTTTATATTTTTGCAGATAAAGCTTAACGAGTTTAATTAGCAAAAACAGATATCAAGTGAAAAAGTTTGAAGTTTGAATACATTAAGGCTTTATTTCAGTTTACTGGAGTAAGGCCTTTTTTATATCTGTTGTATTAATGAGTTTGCTTTAGATGGGGGTGATTTGAGGTTGTTTGGTATTTAGCTCGTCTACGCTCGTCATGGCAGTTTAATTATTATTAGCATTTATTTCGCCCTTGCGGCGACAGCGCTTGTTTGGTGAGGTTGTT
Source organism: Psychromonas sp. SR45-3 (assembly GCF_014163575.1). Classification (NCBI taxonomy): domain Bacteria; kingdom Pseudomonadati; phylum Pseudomonadota; class Gammaproteobacteria; order Alteromonadales; family Psychromonadaceae; genus Psychromonas; species Psychromonas sp. SR45-3. The sequence continues at coordinate 45,096 of NZ_JACJDP010000033.1, read as the reverse complement.
TGGTATTTAGCTCGTCTGCGCTCGTCGTGGCAGTTTGATTATTATTAGCATTTATTTCGCCCTTGCGGCGACAGTGCTTGTTTTGGTGAGGTTGTTTGGTATTTAGCTCGTCTACGCTCGTTGAGCTTCTTTGATCATTTGAGTTAGGTGTTCGTCTGCGCTCACCTGGTCAGTGTGATTAATTGTATGCTTTGGTATTTCGCCCTTACGGCGACTTTACTTTCTCTTGGTCAGAAGAGAAACCAGTACCCAAAAAATCAAAGAGACTGACACCGGATCGTTTTCTGTTCCAATCTAAACCGGCATTTTAAACGCATCATGTCAGGATGGCCGCCCATGGCCATTCTGACATTATCGCAAACGTCCTGTTTGCGATTGCTAAAATGCCAATTTAGCTTGGGAAAACTTGACGGTGGTGTTGTACGTCCACGGTGAGCTGATGTTTTTTATTGCTGAATTGTATATGCGCTGTTAGCCGTTTATTCTCGTTTCGCGCGCTCTGCGGAGGAGTGCAGAACATTTTCTTTGGTCAGTTTGCTTGATTTTTAACTCGTCTGCGCTCACCTGGTCAGTGTGATTAATTGTATGCTTTGGTATTTCGCCCTTGCGGCGACTTTACTTTCTCTTGGTCAGAAGAGAAAGTAAGCAAAGAGACTGACACCGGATCGTTTTCTGTTCCAAATAATAAATAGCTTTTATTACGCACCGGCTCTTACGGCACATCCATGTGCCAAACGAGCCTAATCCAAACATCCTGTTTGGTTTTGCTAAAAGCCATTGATGATTTGGGAAAACTTTACGGTGGCCATGTTGTAGCCACATTGAGTCATGCTTTATTATGGCTTAGCTCTAGTCGGCCAGTTTGCTTGGGGCTTTAGCTCGTCTGCGCTCGTTGAGGTAGATAGGCTTCTATTAACAGTGTTTTCGCCCTGTCGGCGACACGCCTTTCTCTTATCAGAAGAGAAAGGCGGCAAAGAGACTGACACCGAGGCGTTTTCTGCTCCAATCTAAAGCGGCATTTTAAACGCATCATGTCAGGATGGCCGTCCATGGCCATTCTGACATTATCGCAAACGTCCTGTTTGCGATTGCTAAAATGCCAATTTAGCTTGGGAAAACTTGACGGTGGGATTGTACGTCCACAATGAGTTAATGTTTTATTGTGGCTTAGTTGTGTAGGGTGAGGTTATTTGTTTTTTAGCTGGTCTTCGCTCGTCGTAGCATTTTGATCATTTGAGTTGAGTTAAGTTCGTCTACGCTCATCGTGGCAGTATGATTAATTGTATACTTTGGTATTTCGCCCTTGCGGCAACTTTACTTTCTCTTGGTCAGAAGAGAAAGTAAGCAAAGAGACTGACACCGGATTGTTTTCTGTTCCAATCTAAACCGGCATTTTAAACGCATCATGTCAGGATGGCCGTCCATGGCCATTCTGACATTATCGCAAACGTCCTGTTTGCGATTGCTAAAATGCCAATTTAGCTTGGGAAAACTTGACGGTGGGATTGTACATCCACAATGAGTTAATGTTTTATTGTGGCTTAGTTGTGTAGGGTGAGGTTATTTGGTTATTTAGCTCGTCTACGCTCGTCGAGGCAGCTTGGCTTCTATTAACAGTGTTTTCGCCTTGTCGGCGCCCCTACTTTCTTTTGTCAGTAAAGAAAGTAGGCAAAGAAACTGACACCGGATCGTTTTCTGTTCCAAATAATAAAGTGCTTTTATAACGCACCGGCTCTTACGGCACATCCATGTGCCAAACGAGCCTAATCCAAATATCCTGTTTGGCTTTGCTAAAAGCAATTGGTGATTTGGGAAAACTCGACGGTGGAGCTGTACGTCCACTGTGAACTGATGTTTTATTGTTGCTGAATGATATATGCGTTGTTAGCCGTTTATTCTCGTTCCGTATGCTCTGTGTGGGAGTGCAGAGCATTTGCTTTGGTGAGTTTGCTTGGGTTTTCAACTCGTCTGCGCTCGTTGAGGCGGCTTGGCTTCTATTAACAGTGTTTTCGCCCTGTCGGCGACACGTCTTTCTCTTATCAGAAGAGAAAGGCGGCAAAGAGACTGACACCGAGGCGTTTTCTACTCCAAATAATAAATCGCTTTTATAACGCACCGGCTCTTACGGCACATCCATGTGCCAAACGAGCCTAATCCAAACATCCTGTTTGGTTTTACTAAAAGCCATTGATGATTTGGGAAAACTTTACGGTGGTGTTGTACGTCCACAATGAGTCATGTTTTATTGTGACAGTTTAAACATTATTTTTTGTAGTATCTTTATTCCCGAGCTTAAATTCTGTGATTTATTTCAGCCTGTGGGCTCTGTTATTGCAACAGAATGAAGAACGTAATTAATGTGCATTTGATTTATTCATTTCGCTAATTAAATAGAAGCATCAAAGACTTCATTTTACTTGTTTTTTTAAAAAACATTATTACTATAACGCTTGGTTGATTTATTTATAAAATAGTTTCAACCAATTCGACTTCAGGGCGGGGTGAAATTCCCCACCGGTGGTATTTTTACAAACAATATTTGTGAGTAAAAGAGCCCACGAGCGCCTAACTATTAAGTTAGGGTCAAGCAGATTTGGTGAGAGGCCAAAGCCGACGGTTATAGTCCGGATGGAAGAAGATCGATAACAAACAGATTAAAAGTCATAATAAATAATACTTTACGAATTTTGTAAATCGTTGAAGTATTTTTTAATAACTTTTTTAAATTATGACGAACCAAACTTAGTCCTGTTTAGATAAGAATAAGTTTTATAATATTAATGACCTTTTTAAAGTCATTTAGCTTTGCGTATCATTACTACTCGATATTGTATTTAAAGCCTCTATGGGCAATTGAACATTTTATTTAGATGAGTAGTTTTGTCGGTTAAGTGGCGATATTAATTTAGTTTCGTCAAATTTTAGTCTGTCTGTTTTATTCTGTGATGTTTAACTTTTACTATTTTTATTAGCCATTGTAATAAAAAGTGTTGTGATTTTTATACTGTCTACATGCCTTAGTTAAAGGTGTGAATTAATGAGTTCGACGATTAACCACGTTAGTTTTTTATAATTACTTCTTTTGCGAAGTATACATTAAAGAAACAGGTAAGTGGGCTTATTAATAGTTGAATTCAATCAGTAAAATAGATCACTATGGTGGTACAGTTATTTATAACTGCTAAAAGCTCAGCATCATTGAATTAGATTCGTTCCAAGCTCTGTCTTTCTATCCTTTTTATTTTTAGGAAATGTCATGACAGGTATTACTTTTATATTTTTTGCGTGCCTACTTTGGGCTGCTGATACACTTATCCGCTACCCATTACTTTTTGGCGGTTCAAGTGCACAACAGATTGTTTTATTTGAACATCTGATCCTTGTTACCGTGATTATCACATTTTTCATTGTGCAACGTCGCAAGTTCAACTTCCTTAGCCGCCAGACTATTGTGCCATTTATCGTTATTGGCATATTTGGATCTGCACTAGGTACCTTAGCTTTCACCGAAGCCTTTTATCTCGCCAATCCAACTGTGGTTATCTTATTACAAAAGCTACAGCCTTTAGTGGCGGTCACTTTAGCTTGCGTATTATTAAAAGAACAAATTAACTCGAGATTTTTTATTTGGCTAGGTTTAGCACTATTAGGTAGTTTGTTACTTATTTGGCCAGATCTACAAGTTTTACTTTCCAGTTTTAGAGAAGGGGATTTGGAGCATAATAATAAAGCGCTACTAGGTTACGGATTGGCTTTATTTGCGGTGATCAGTTGGGGAAGTGCAACGGTATTTGGTAAGAAGTTAAGTTCAAAAGGTCTGAATAGCATCGATCTCATGGCTGGACGTTTTAGTTTTGGACTTTTAGGTATGTTGCCTTTTGCGTTTATCACACCAACTTTAGTCACTACTATTGAAATAAGTGTTTTACAGAAAATTGCTATTTTGGCGCTGCTTTCAGGTGTTTTTGGTATGTATTTTTATTACCAAGGCTTAAAGCGGATCCCTGCTCATTGGGCGACACTTGCTGAAATGTTTTTTCCTGTAGCGGCTATCTTTATCAACTGGTTGTTTTTAAGTGTCGCGATGACACAGGTGCAATTGATTGGTGCAGCGACGCTTATTGCAGCTAGTACTATGATTCAGAAGCAAACAGCCCCAAAACAATCTATATGAATATTAATGAGCGGTAAGCGCTAATTGCTCTAATTCTTTAACGTATTATGTTAATGAGCTTTCTTTTAGCTTTGGCTCGACTGCACTCGTTGAGGTAGTTTGATTATCATTCATAGTAATTGTTAGTGGTTTAAGCTCGTCTGCGCTCGTCGAGGCAGCTTGGCTTCTATTAACAGTGTTTTCGCCTTGTCGGCGACCCTACTTTCTTTTATCAGAAAAGAAAGTAGGCAAAGAAACTGACACCGGATCGTTTTGTTGTGGCAGTTTAATCTGTTATGCGTGGGGATGATAAGCGCTTATTTTGAAGAAGTTGTTTGGTATTTAGCTCGTCTGCGCTCATCGTGGCAGTTTGATTAATTGTATGCTTTGGTATTTCGCCCTTGCGGCGACTTTACTTTCTCTTGGTCAGAAGAGAAAGTAAGCAAAGAGACTGACACCGGATCGTTTTCTGTTTCAAATAATAAATAGCTTTTATAACGCACCGGCTCTTACGGCACATCCATGTGCCAAACGAGCCTAATCCAAACATCCTGTTTGGCTTTACTAAAAGCCATTGATGATTTGGGAAAACTTTACGGTGGCCATGTTGTAGCCACATTGAGTCATGTTTTACTGTGGCAGTTTGAGCATTATTTTTTGTAGTCTTATTCCACATGCACTGCATGGGAATTCTGTGAATTTGCTTTGGTGAGTTTGTTTGGTTTTTAGCTCGTCTTCGCTCGTTGAGGCAGCTTGGCTTCTATTAACAGTGTTTTCGCCATGTCGGCGATCCGACTTTCTTTTATCAGAAGAGAAAGTAGGCAAAGAGACTGACACCGAGGCGTTTTCTGTTCCAAATAATAAATGGCTTTTATAACGCACCGGCTCTTACGGCACATCCATGTGCCAAACGAGCCTAATCCAAACATCCTGTTTGGCTTTACTAAAAGCCATTGATGATTTGGGAAAACTTTACGGTGGTGTTGTACGTCCACGATGAGTTAATGTTTTTATTGTGGCAGTTGGGGCATTATTTTTTGTATGAGTTTGCTTTTGGTTTTAGCTCGTCTGCGCTCGTCGAGGCAGCTTGGCTTCTATTAACAGTGTTTTCGCCTTGTCGGCGACCCTACTTTCTTTTGTCAGAAGAGAAAGTAGGCAAAGAAACTGACACCGGATCGTTTTCTGTTCCAACTAATAAATGGCTTTTATAACGCACCGGCTCTTACGGCACATCCATGTGCCAAACGAGCCTAACCCAAACATCCTGTTTGGTTTTGCTAAAAGCCATTGATAATTTGGGAAAACTTTACGGTGGTGTTGTACGTCCACGGTGAGCTGATGTTTTTTATTGCTGAATTGTATATGCGCTGTTAGCCGTTTATTCTCGTTCCGTATGCTCTGTGTGGGAGTGCAGAGCATTTGCTTTGGTGAGTTTGCTTGGGTTTTCAACTCGTCTGCGCTCGTTGAGGCTGCTTGGCTTCTATTAACATTGGTTTCGCCATGTCGGCGACCCTACTTTCTTTTGTCAGAAAAGAAAGGCGGCAAAGAGACTGACACCGAGGCGTTTTTTGCTCCAATCTAAACCGCCATTTTAAACGCATCATGTCAGGATGGCCGTCCATGGCCATTCTGACATTATCGCAAACGTCCTGTTTGTAATTGCTAAAATGCCAATTTAGCTTGGGAAAACTTGACGGTGGGATTGTACGTCCACAATGAGTCATGTTTTATTGTGGCAGTTTAATCTGTTCTTCGTAGTGATGATAAGCGCTTGTTTTGAAGAAGCCGTTTGGGTTTTAGCTTGTCTTTGCTCGTCGTGGCAGTTTGATCATTATTAACATTTATTTCGCCCTTGCCGGGACACGCCTTTCTCTTATAAAAGAGGAAGGCGTTAAAGAGGCTAATGAGAGAATATTTTCACTTCAATCTAAGCCGTTATTTGGTTTTAATTATAATAATGAGTTTTTCTTCATTAGTGCTTTATCTACGCCTTTTAATTTCATTTCATCCATTATGAAGTTAACGGTGTTTAATAGGCGTTGTTCTCCTACTGGCATCAGGTAACCAAACTGGCTTTTTGTGAATGGGTTTTCTTCTCTCACTGCTTGTAAGGTTTTATCTGTTGCTTGATAAAATAAGGCTTCTGGGGTCTCAGTTACCATCACATCAACCGTGCCAGCGGATACTGCTTTGGGTACATCTAGGTTGTTTTCATATTTCACAATGGTGGCTTTAGTCAGAAATTGCGCTGCAAATTTTTCATTAGTTCCGCCAATATTCACACCTACTTTAACACTCGGTACATTCACTTCTTTTAATGTGTCATATTGTTCTTGCTTGCCATTGGCAACTAAAAATACTTTACCAAAGGTCATATAGCCCTGGGATTGTTCTGCTGCTAATTGACGTGACATTCGACGGGTAATTCCACCCATTGCGATATCATATTTACCTTGTTTAAGATCTCCGACTAGATTTTTCCACGTTGTTTGTACAAAACGTACTTCAACACCCAACTGCTCTGCAAAATGTTTTGCAACATCAATATCGTAACCTGAATACTGTGTATTATCGTAGTAAGTAAAAGGTTTATAGTCGCCAGTTGTACCTATGGTTAATACTCCTTTTTCTTGAATATCATCCAGTAAGTCAGCTTGAGCATTAAAGCTAATAGCAGCGATTGAAAGCAAAGCAATAGAAGAGAGTTTCATAAATATCCTTAAGTTTTAAGTCTTGTTTTATAGGTCATGCTTATAGGCACAGGTTTATAGGAATTATCTTATAGGTCTTGTTTGTAGGTATTGGTTTGTAAGTATTAGTTTGTAAGTATTGCTTTATAAGTTTTTTCATCAGAAATCGGTTTATAAGTCATCGGTATATAAACAGATTTTTTATAACCACTCTCTTTACAAATAACAGGTTACTTTAATAAGCCATGATGTTACTGAAAGCATGAACCCTACAATAAATTCACTGGTTATAGGGTTTCAATCTATATGGCTTTTCAACACTCCATTAAAACGGAGTGCTAACTACCCCAAAAAAAACGCAAACACTGAGCTAAGCAATTGATTATGTTAGCAGTTATAAGCAATCAAAAATGGTTAGTTATTTTGCAGCTGCTTGCGTTAAGCCACTTAATACCGTGGAGACCTTCATTAATACTTTGTCACATCCTTTTAAGTCATGCCGCTGTTTCATATATTCTGGATCGTTGTAGGTAAGCCAAACTTTATTATCCGCATCGGTCCAGATTAATACTTTTTGAGGAAGGTCAATGGCAGCTAGTTGTGAACATTGCATAATTGGCGTCCCAACCTTCGGGTTACCAAAGATGATCACTTCCGTTGATCTTATTGTTAAATCAACCCCTGCAGCATTTTTTTGATGATCAATTCTAGCAAAAAGAGTTAGTCCTTTTTTTTCTACGATTGATGCAAATTTATCTGCGGTCTGTTTTGCTGAATGCTTACTCTCAACTGAAATTAAACCTTCTGAAGCTTGCGCGTAGCCTAAAACAAAAAATGAGAACAATGCAAAAATAATAATTTTTTTCATGGTAATTTCTCTTCAATTATAGGTTTAGAGGGATAGGGTTAGAGATTTTCTCTGCATAAAACTTCTAGCAAACGATGGTTGCCAAGAAATTAGCAAAGAGACTAAAGTATTAAAGATGACTAGTGAACTTAAATTCTATAAAACAGTACGAATTTAATACTGCCTTTTTAACTTAGAGGTGTAAATGATTAACCTTGTGATTATCAAGTAATATTTCAAAATCGTTAATTCTGAGAGGTTTACTGTATAAAAAACCTTGATGATTGAAGCAACCTAATCGATTCAAACAATCTGCTTGTTGCTTGTTTTCAATACCTTCTGCAACCAATCCAAATTTGAAGGTTTTTGATAATAAGATCAAGGCATTGATAATGGATAAGTCTTTTTCTGAATCAACAATATTATCGATAAAGCATTTATCTATTTTCACATTATCAACGGGTAATGTTTTCAAACGTTGTAGTGAAGAATATCCAGTACCAAAGTCATCTATCGATAGCTTTATTCCTAAGGCTCTTAATTTATTTAACGTTGGGATCAAGTATTTATTATTTTCAGAGAACAAAGATTCCGTGACTTCAAGTTCTATTGAGCTACCTTCTATCTGGTACTTATTAAGTATATTCTCAATGCTGGACACAAAGCTTTCGTTGTCTAATTGTCGTAAGGAAACATTAATCGCGACAATGCCGTTAAACTTTTGTTTGCTTTGCCATTTTTTTACCTGCATGCAAGCCGTTTCAATGACAAAGTCACCAACCTCTTTGATCATGCCATTGGATTCAAGTATCGGAATGAAGATCTCAGGTGAAATAATGCCGTGATCGTAATGCTTCCATCTTAATAAACACTCGACACCGTAAACTTGGTCGGTAATGGAATTAATTTGAGGCTGATACCACACTTCAAATTCTTGTCTAGACAGCGCTACTTTTATATCTTGCTCTAACAAGTGTTGTTGTCGAACTAACTGTTTCTCTGATGAGTCAAAAATCGCATATTGATTACCACCTAACCGCTTCACTTTTTGCATCGCTACATCGGCAAAGGAGATAAGCTCACGTAAATCCGTTGAATTGACAGGGAACTGACTAATGCCAATACTAATCGACATTTTAAATTGTCCATATCCAGTGAGAAAAGGACGATCAAAGATAGTTAATAATTTAGCCGTTATTTTATCTATATTTTTAAGTGATTCTTCACCTTCGATAACAACAACAAACTCATCATCACCACTTCTTGCCAGTATATCATTATCTCTTAATCGTCTTTCAAAGCGATTAGCAATACACTTTAATAGCTCATCCCCTACATGATGACCATATGTGTCGTTAATCATTTTAAAACGATCTAAATCACAACATAAAATAGCAAAATAAGCGGGTTTAACTGCGTTAGATTTTTGTAATTCGGCCAGTTTTTCAAATAATAATCTGCGGTTAGGTAAACACGTCAATGAATCATAATAAGTATGAAATTTCTTTTCTTCTATTGATTTTTTTAATGTAGTGATATCGTTAAATTGACAAATATAATGCGTAATAATGTCATTGTCGTCTTTTAAACATGAGACATTTAACCACTCTGGGAATATTTCACCATTTTTACGTTTATTCCAAATCTCACCATGCCAATTACCTGTACTTATTAGTTCTTGCCAAAATTTGCGATAAAAATGTTTGTCCTGTTTGCCGGATTTTAATACTGAAGGTGTCTTACCCAACACCTCTTGGCTCGAGTAACCCGTAATTTCACTAAAGCTATCATTAGCACATAAAATATAACCCGATGCATCTGTCACTAATACCGCTTCTTTATATTCTCGATACATTTTCGATAAAAAAGATAATGCATGCTTTGCTTCATCTAAATAAGACAAATTTTTAATAAATAAAGTGATCACATCGGTTTGATCATAGCGGCGGAAAAATACGACTTCAACGGGAGTGGTTTCGGCCTTCATTGTAAGCAACCGAGAATGGTAATGCCCATAGGTTGTATTATGTAGTGTTGAAATACCCTGTTCAGCTAAATGCAGATCAAACTCTTTAATATTTTTACCAACGGCATCATCAGTGGTTGTATTGACCATTTTTAAATAGCACTGATTTACCTCGAGAATAGTCCCGTCTAATTGTAACGTTAAAATTGCGCCGTTTTTTTCGTATCTATCGAGTAAGTTTTCAAAAAACGCCACTTTCCCCCCTTAACGTTAAGACTGAACCTGTATTTACAGGTAAAAAATAAAACAAATAGCTTACAACACTTACAGATTAAATGCTGAATGTAAAGTAAGGCTAATAACTAATGACCTTTATTAATGCCAACTGCAATTTTTTTAATTCGGTTTCATTAGCAATACCAAAACGTAACGAATCATTTTCATCGGTTAATCTGACATAAATACCTTGTTCGCAAAGCTGATGATAGACATCTGCGGCTTTATTCAGAAAAACAGTAATAAACAATGCATTGGCTTCAATACGAGCACCTACAAAATGTGTTTCGAGTATAGATCGCATTACTTTGCTTTGTTGCTGTAATCGCATTTTTTGAGTGACTTGCCACGTTTTATCTTTTAAAACCTGCTCTGTAATAAATAATGCAGGACCATTAATTGACCAAGGTCCAATATTTTCTTGTACCGTTTGACACCACTCTTTGCTACTACAAACAAAACCAATGCGTAAACCGGCAAGCCCAAAAAATTTTCCAACGGAGCGTAATACAATCACATTTTCACTAATTTGATCTAAGCGGTGTTCTTGATAGGTTATATCATTTAAATCAGTAAGGTGGTAAATAAAACTAAATTCAGGCTCAAAAATATCTGCAAATGCTTCATCAATGATTAATAAAGCTTGCTGCTGGGTACATAGTTCCTGGCATTGTTTTAATTGATTAATAGTAAAAGCATCGGTTAGTGGATTATTTGGATTGATCACCACTACCACACTATTTTGTTGTATATCACAGGGTAATGACTGTTGATAAAAATGTAATCGATAACCTGCTTTAGACCAAGCTTGTTGGTGCTCTTTATAACCTACTTTAGGTAAATAGGCATGTTTCTCTTTGAGTGGAATATTATTGAGTTCTGCCACTTTGCAATTCCACAGCTCTGGTAGCTTTTCAATCAACTGCTGACTCCCGGCTAACGGCCAGCAATACGGTGCTTGATAATAGGCTTTCGCCGCATTCACTAAACTATCGGTAATAGTGGGTAAATTTTGCCATATATGAGTTGGAATTTTGGGGATCGGGTAACTAAATGGAGCAATGCCCGTAGACAGATCTAACCACTCTTGCTCTGGGATTTGATACTGCTTTGCGACGCGACTAAGTTGTCCGCCATGTAGAGTTGCCATGATACGAATTGACCTTTTAAAAATAGCGATAGATGAGTAGATAGACTCACCAATTGTAACAAACATAAACAGCTAAAATGATTGGTTAAAAGTACTAATCATAATAAGTGGCTAGGATAACTGAGGTGAATAACGAAGGTAAATAGCTAAGGCGGATAACTAAGGTAAATAACTAAAGTAAATAACTACTACAAATAACTAAACTTAATACTAAAAAGAGTTAAATACTGAAAAGACTAACTAAAGCCACTCGTTGACAGTTTATACAGTTGGTAGCTCATTAGTAACCATTACAGTAGAAACCATTGATAAACAAAAACAACTACTAACCAAACAACGACCGCTTGTTTTACTAAGGTTAGGCTAGCTTTAATATGCTTACTTTGAACAACTTCACCTTGACCTAATAATGGTGAGTTAACTGTTTTACCAAAATAAACTGCACTGCCACCTAAACAAACATTTAGCACCGTTGCGCCAGAGGCCATTACCCAACCACCATTATGGCTTTTATAAGATTGGCTTTGTGAATACGCATTAACAAGCGCTTGCTTGCCAGTACCATTAAATAAGCCAATGATAGTAAATAATAACGCAGTGATTTTTGCACTCACAAAACCTAATAAGTCATCCATTCTGGCACTAAATTTACCAAAATAGTTAAACTGCTCAGTTCGATAACCCCACATTGCATCTAAGGTGTTACTCAAGCGATGTATGATCACTAGCGGCGCTCCGCCAATAACAAAATAGATAAGTGTCGCTGTGACACCATCATGACCATTTTCAAGCATAGATTCGGTGGTTGCTCGGCTGATTGCTTGAGCATCTAATTGGCTAGTATCACGGCTCACGATATAAGAGCAATAATGCTGTGCTTGGGCTAAGTCGTTATTGATTAATGGATTATAAATTTGCATGCCGTGCAGATTCAAACTATTTAATGCCACTGCCCAGTAAACAATATAAATATTAACTAACAGAATAAGATAACCAGGCAGTAACCAAAGCAGTAAAACATATAACAATGGCAATGGCAGCACTAATAAACACCAAGCAACGAGACCTGCAATAAATTGTTGTTGATGGTTACCTTTATTGAGTTTTTTTTCTAATTTATTAGCGAAGTTGCCAAATATAATTAAAGGATGGAAACGCCTAGGCTCGCCAATGAAGTGATCAACCACCAGCGCAGTTATCAAGGTAAACAGCAGTATCATAGTTTTGCGAACGTTCCTGTTTCTTGATCATAAGTCATGGCAATTAATTGCGCATTTTTATAGTCATAACCGGTACTTAATGCTTTTTTTGATGATCCTTTAGATAATGATGCTTTAGATAATGATGCTTCAGACAAAGATACTTCCGATAATAACGGTTGACTAAATTGCGCCATAAAAGATCGTAAAATATCGCCGTGACTGACAATTAAAAAGGTTTCATTATTCGCCGTTTGCAACTGATTAGTTAATGCTTTTGTAAAACGCGCTAATAGCTCTTTTGCACTTTCACCTTGCTCAGGTTTACAGTCAGTAATTTGTGAGGTTATTTCATTATAATTAAGATCACCATTTACTTCGCTCACTAACTTACCTTGCCATATGCCAAAATGACGCTCTTCAAAACCAGGTACAGGCTTAACGGTTATATTTAATTGTTCTGCACAAATGTTAGCAGTTTGAACGGCACGCCCTAATGAAGACGTTAACACTTGAGTGATATTTAACTCGCTGCACTGAGCTGCGAGTTGTGAAGCTTGTTGTTCCCCTTCTGACGTAAGGAAACTATCGAGCTGCCCTTGAATTCGGTGTTCAACATTCCATTCAGTCTGCCCATGGCGGGCAAGATAAAAAGTAGTTTTGTTATTCAAATGTCAGCTCTTATTTTAATCAGAAGGTTTAATAGGACAGTGTTAATCAAATTTGATTCCCGTTGATAGTAATCAAAAATAAAAAGTAACTAATGCTCACCTGCCATTAGTTACTTTGATAGTATAAAAATGAGATGTTACTTTATCAATAACAACTATTTTCTATGTGCCAATGCTTCACCTTGTACACCATTGTTAATACGTTCCATCTCTTCGTCCAATAGCGCTTGTGGGAATTGGCTCATGAAACAACAACAGATGCCTTCACCGATCATGGTTCTAGGCCCTAATGGATGAGCAATATGTTTATACACACCGTGACTATGAGGCTCTACATGCGCATGGTCATGGCTATGAGAATGATCATGTGAATGTTCATTATGAGAATGTTCATTACCATGAGAATGTGCATGATCATGGCTGTGAGAATGGTCATGATTGTGCGAATGCGCCTGCTCAGTTGCTGGATCTTGATATTCAGCATGATGATGATGCACATCGATTTCACCAGCGGCTAAACGACGCTTGAATATCGCCATCAAATCTTCTTCACTTGATTGCGTATTATCCATGATGTCACGAACACGGACTTCAAATGCATCGATTACCTTTTCATGGTCACGTAAGTAAGGCGTATTAATAAATTCAATGCTTGGGTTTTCTTTTGCAATTTTATCGACATAACCAGAAATACGTTTGATTAAACGACCTGTAAATAAGAAATAAGGGGCAACCACAATACGCTTGTAATCAAGTTTAATCAGCTTTTCAAGACCCACTCCAACTGAAGGATAAGTCACACCGGAATAAACCGTATCAGCCCAACCAAAGCCCATATTTTCACTAACAATACGTGTTAATTTAGCCGCTTCAGCGTTCGCTTGTGTATCAGAGGTACCACGGCCAACAACGACTAACATCGTATCGTATAATTCAGCAGGTGGATTATCAGCATCTAAGCCTAATGATTCATAAATACGTGCTTGAAACGCGTTGATCATTGGCTCTTGTAAACCTAACTCTTTACCGTAACTTACTTGCAATCCTTCATTTTTTTCTTCAAAAGTAGTTAATACTGAAGGAATATCATTTTTAGCATGTGTTGCAGCAAATAACATACCGGGTACCGCATAAATATGCTCTACACCTTGGTTGATCAAACTGTTTAACCCCATGTGAATGTTAGGCGCAGAATACTCTAAGAATCCGTATTCAACAGGCAAGTCAGGAAAACGTTTTTTTAACCCTTCAGCAACCAGTGAGAATTCCATTTCAGCGTCTTTATCACGGCTACCGTGACCACAAACCATAATGCCTTTCTTAACTACTTTATTATTCATTTTTAATCTCTTTATATCTTTTAATTGTTTTTTATTTACACTTTATTTGGCGCAGTTGATTCGCTGTAAACGGAATTGATTCGCTTTGAACTCATTTATTTCGCCATGGTATCAATGACAGCTAAAACAGCAATCGACAATTGTTATTTTTCTAGGTTCAGATAGCTATAATTAACGTAGAAGCTAATGTAATAACTAATGCAATAAACTAATGTGACAAGTAGTGTAAAAAATACGACTACTTAGTTTCTGGCCAACTATTCTCAAACAAAAAAGTATCAACTTCTGCAGCTTGAGCCCAGTTTTGTTCAATCAACATTGGCTTTTCATAAAATTTTTCAACGTGACCAATACATAAAATAGCAATCGGTCGGCTGTCTTCAGGCATATTTAATAAATTAGCCAATTGAATCGGGTCAAACAAAGAAACCCAACCAAGGCCAATCCCTTCAGCACGTGCGGCTAACCACATATTTTGAATCGCACAGGCCACTGACGCTAAATCCATATCAGGCATAGTACGACGGCCAAACAGATGTTTTTCACGCCCTTCAGGCAAGGCAACAACAATCAATTCAGCACACACTGAAATACCTTCTACTTTTAACTTTAAGAAGTCACTCTTACGTTGATTCAAAAGTTCTGCTGTTATATTGCGTTCAGTTTCCACTAACGTTTTTATCGACGATTTTAATGCATTATCTGTAATACGAATAAATCGCCACGGTTGCATTAAGCCAACACTTGGTGCTTGGTTAGCAACCGTTAATAAACGTGTTAATAATCCTTTTTCAAGCGGTTCACTGCTAAAATGGCGCATATCTCGGCGCTCTTTAATAACACGATAAACGGCTTCTTTTTCAACTTGGCTATAGCTATGCTGGCTTTTCATTATTGACTACTTTTTTTAATTAAGGTCTTCTTCTGTTTTACTTTATATCTAACTGACTTTACTTAGCTTCTTGCATCTCATCACACTGTAATAGGAGATCTTGTAGCTTTTCTTTATATTCCTCAGGCGCTTGCCATAAACCACGTTGCGCCGCTTCCATTAAACGCTCGGCCATCTCTTCCATAATTTGTGGATTATTATCTTTTAAAAATTGCTGATTAACGTCATCAAACAGCAGCGTATCAGTCACTTGCTCATATTGATAATCGGCAATCAAATCTGTGGTCGCATCATAGGCAAACAGGTAATCAACCGTTGCGCCCATTTCAAAAGCCCCTTTGTAACCATGTTCACGCATCCCTTCAATCCATTTAGGATTTAAAACACGCGAACGGATCACACGATTCAATTCTTCTTTTAAGGTACGAATCACCGGCTTACTTGGATTACTATGGTCACTATGATAAATGGTTGGTGCTTTACCTGAATACACCTGAGCTGCGTTACTCATGCCACCTTGGAATTGGTAATAGTCATCGGAATCTAATAAATCATGTTCACGGTTATCTTGATTTTGTACTACGACTTCAATGTTACTTAGTTGATGTAAAAAGGCATCTTTAGCCTGCACGCCATCTTTATCGCTGTTACCGTAGGCGTAACCGCCCCAGTTTAAATACGCTTCAGCTAAATCGCTTTTCTCTTCCCAACAACGTTCATCGATTAAACCTTGTAACCCTGCGCCATAAGCGCCCGGTTTAGAACCAAATACACGATAACTTGCTTCACGTTTAGCTTCACCAATTACCATGCCATCGGCAATTAACTGTGCTTCACGTTGTTTAATATTTTGTTGGATTAAATTACCGTTGCCCGGTTCATTGAGTTCGCTAATGGCAACCACAGCCGCATCAAACAATGCCATCACATTAGCAAAAGCATCACGGAAAAAACCGGAAACTCTTAAGGTCACATCAACTCTTGGACGATTTAATAATTGAAATGGAATAATCTCAAAATCCACCACACGATTACTGCCCTGCGCCCAAATAGGCTTTACCCCCATCAATGCAAAAGCTTGTGCAATATCATCACCACCAGTGCGCATGGTTGCAGTGCCCCACACCGATAAACCAAGCTGTTTAGGATAATCACCATGTTCTTGTAAATGACGATGGATTAACGCTTGCGCCGATTGTTGACCTAATATCCAAGCGGCTTTCGAGGGAATCGCGCGATTATCCACAGAATAGAAATTGCGTCCTGTTGGTAGTGTATCTAATCGACCTCGCGTTGGTGCACCGCTTGGCCCGGCTTCAATAAATTTTCCATCTAACCCGTCAATGATTGCGCTTAATTCATTTTTAACACTTTGATTTAACGCCGCTTGAATGGTTGATTTTGCATAGGTTAATAACGCTTGTGTTGCTGGATAATTATTCAGCTCAATAAGATCGTTATCGTTAAGTAAAAAGTGCTCAACCCATTCTAAGGCCAACAACTCTAAACGTTCACGCGTATCTGCATGCGTTCGCCATAGGGTTTCACTCACCTTCATTAATAATGAAGGCTTTTCATCCAACCATTGTTCACGAGTCGCTTCTAAAGGATCGAATGCTTTACCATCTACTTGCAAGACAAAATCACTCACTAAAGCGTGTAAAATACCTTGGTTTATAACGCCTTCACCACGTGGTAAGCGTAATAAAGCAATTAAGGTATTCGCTACTTTATGTGGTTCCGGCAGTTGCCCAAGAATATGTAACCCATGACGAATTTGCGCTTCTTTAATATCACAAAGGTAGGTATCTAATTCTTCTAATACTTGATTATCGTCTTCACGCGCCGCTTCATTTAATTCATCGAGGATATTAGTGCTTTGTACTTTTTCTAAAATTTGTTCACGCAACCACACTTCACGGCGCACATCTAAACCTTGTGCTTGATAATATTCATCGACTAAACCTTCTAGCTCAGCCAATTCACCATAAGTTTCAGCACGCGTCATCGGTGGCATTAAATGGTCAATAATCACTGCTTGCGTACGTCTTTTTGCTTGCGCTCCTTCGCCGGGATCGTTAACAATAAAAGGATAAAAATGTGGCATTGGACCTAACACTGCATCAGGCCAACATTCATTAGAAAGCGCAAGCCCTTTACCCGGTAACCATTCTAAATTACCGTGTTTCCCCACATGAATAACCGCGTTGACTTGATAAGTAAAACGTAGCCAAAAATAGAAGGCTAAATAGTTGTGTGGCGGTACTAAATCAGGGTCATGATAGTTAGCGAGTAAATCAATATTAAAGCCACGTGCAGGTTGAATACCGACAAAGGTTTCACCTAAGCGGATCCCTGAGATCATCAAACGTCCATCACGACATTTAATATCATCTTCGGGTTTACCCCAACGCTCGGTAATGGCTTGCTGACTCACTAACGGTAAATCTGCAAAGGCTTTTTTGTAATCACTTAACGACAAGCTCTGCCAACAGGCTAAATGATGTAACGTATTGGGGTTGTTGGTCACTGATTCTAATAAGGTTTCAATCAGTTTATTGCCGTTTTCAGGCACGCTATCAATGGGATACCCCGCGTTCTTTAAGGCATTTAAGATATTCACTGTCGAGTTTGGCGTGTCTAATCCTACACCGTTACCGATGCGGCCATCTTTGGTTGGATAATTAGCTAAGATCAGCGCAATACGTTTGTTTTTATTATCGGTAAGTGAAAGCTTAATATACTTTTTAGCCAACTCAATCACAAACAAAGCACGCTCGCTATGTAATTGATATTGCACTAATGAAATTTGTGTTTTCTGATCAAAAAAAGCTTCGGTTTTAAAGCTAATGGCACGGGTTAATACTTTGCCATCCATTTCAGGTAATACCACCTGCATAGCAATATCACGACTACGTAAACCTTGTTTGTAATCCGTCCAATCCTCTAACGCACTACTAGAAAGTACTAGCTGTAAAATAGGAATATCAACGGCAAATAAACGCTTAAAGCTATTCGGTTGAGAGCTTAATCCGGGACTGCTCACTGTATTCGCAGCAAAGTCTGTACTGTTTAAAATCAAACGGCAATCATGCGCACTTAAAAGCTGATTCACCACACTCATGGCTTGTTCATCTTTTAACGAACTAATCACTATTGGTAATGGGTTTAAACCATTCGATGACATCAACTCAATAAACTGATCAAACATCTCGCAATTAGCTGATTGTAAATGACTACGATAAAAAATCAGTGCGACGACACTTTGTTCTTCTTTCCATTTACGACTGATTTGTTGCTCATTATAAAACTGCGCAACAGGCAAAAACTGAGGGTCATTAACATCGATATTTGACGCAAAATATAGCTGATTCAAATAAGCAAAAAGCTGTGCACTGTTATCAAGCCCACCAGCACGTAAGTATCGCCATACTTGATGTTGAATTTTTTCGGATACATTTGATAATTCAATTAACTCAGGGTCAACATTATCATCACCGGGCACTAAAATAAGTGTGCGATTGGATTTTGCTTTTGACCAGCGAATTAATCCTTCCACACCATATTGCCAATAAGCTTTACCACCTAATAGCGACACCACCACTACTTCTGCTTGCTCTAGGACTTTATCTTCATAAAGGTCAAAAGCAGCAGGCTTTAGTAAGTTAGTCCAATTAACTAAACGCGTTTCAGCCAAGCTATTCGAAGACAGGTTTTTCGAAGATACAGCATTCACCTTTTTAAATCCGGCAGAAAGCGCGGTTAATTGGCTGTCGGCAGCGCTAAACACAACCAAAGGCGCTGGCGATTGCGCTAAATCGACAATGCCTTCTTCTTCAATAAATCCGCCTGGTTGTGCCGCTAATAGATGCATTTGTTATTAAACCTCTGCGCTTTTTAAGATAGCAATAACTGCAGCTTCGTCTAAGCCCTTACCGATCAACACTAATTCAGTTTTTGGTGTTTCAGTCGCTTCCCATAAACGGTCGAAGTGAACTTCTAAACGTTTACCAACGGCTTGCAATACTTGGCGCATAGGTTTGTTTTCAATAGCTGCAAAACCTTTAATACGGAATAAGTTAAATTCGTTTAATAGTTTTTCAACACTTACTTTTAGTTTGTCAGCATCAACCGCCCCTAAGCTGATCACCATTGAATCAAAATGGTCATGTGCGTGGTCGTGATGTGCACCGTGAGCATGATGATGGTCATGATGGTTATGAACTTTATCAATGGTTTTTTCAGTGCCCGCATTAATACCGATTAACACTTCAAGTGGTACGTCACCATTATTGATATAGGCAGTTTTAACTGAACTTGGTACACGTTTCTCTATGACAGCTTTAACGCGTGCTTGCTCTTCTTCAGTTAATAAATCACTTTTACTCACGACCACTAAATCAGCAGAGTTAAGTTGATCGTCTAATAGTTCTTGTAAACTTGGGTCATGATCTAAACTTTCATCTAATGCACGTTGTTGTTTTACTTTATCTTCATCAGCTGCAAAACGACCCGCTGCAATTGCAGGACCATCAACTAATGTAATAACAGCATCAACCGTGCAATATTCTTTAATACCCGGCCAGTTAAAGGCTTGTACTAATGGTTTTGGTAACGCTAAACCAGATGTTTCAATTAGGATATGATCGATTTGGTCACGACGTTCAACCAATTTTTTCATCACAGGTAAAAACTCTTCTTCTACCGTACAACAGATACAACCGTTGGCTAATTCATAGATTCCATCATCGCCACCGACTAGTTCTGCGCCATCTCCTTCGCATCCACTTTCTTCATCAAAGGGACAGCTACGTAGTAATTCTGAATCGATATCTAATTCACCAAATTCATTCATGATCACAGCAATACGTTTGCCTTTTGCTTTTTTAAGCAAGTTTGCTAATAACGTTGTTTTACCGCTACCAAGAAAACCTGTTACAACCGTCGTTGGAATTTTATTTAATGAAACGTTCTTATTTGCTACTGTCATTTTTGACCTCTAATTCTTCAATGGAAAGTGTGTTTTTACGGCGACGGAAAATATTAGGTTTATCTTTTTTATACAGGTACGAATCTTCAAAATTGGTCGTATCTAATACGTGACCAACCAAAATAAGTGCCGTTAACTTAAACCCTTTGGCTTCTACTTTTTCTGCAATATCCGCTAATGTGCCCGTGACTTTATCTTGGTCAGGCCATGAACTGCGGTAACAAACCGCCACAGGACAATCTTCACCGTAATGTGGAATTAACTCAGCCACAATTTTACGGATCTTAGTAATACCTAAATGGATTGCTAAGGTTGCGCCACTTTGTGCTAATTGCGGTAAACGCTCACGTTCAGGGAAAGGTGTTTTACCTTCATAACGTGTCATGATCACCGTTTGCGACACACCTGAAAGTGTTAGCTCTTTGCCTAAATATGCAGCAGATGCAGCGGTTGCACTCACACCAGGAATCACTTCATAGTCAATACCATGTTTTTCTAAACGACGGATTTGCTCTGCAATAGCACCGTATAAAGCAGGATCACCACACTGTAAACGTGCAACGTCCTTACCTGCTTTTGCAGCTTCAACAAAATATGCTTCCATTTCATCAAGATTGATTTTAGCCGTATCAACAATCAACTCTGCACTGTCTTCAACATCTTGTAATGTTTGACGTGGAATCAACGACCCTGCATACAACACAACAGGACACTGCTTTAACAAACGCGCCCCTTTAATCGTCATCAATTCAGGATCACCCGGCCCTGCGCCAATAAAATAAACTTTCATGTAGAATCCTTCTTAATTAATACTTTAAGCTTTTAATTGCTACTTTTAACTCACTATCACAAAATAAATTATGGCTAAGCAATTCACGCTAGTTCAAGGCGAAAGCACGGAGCTTGGTTTACCAAGTGAGTACTTTCAACGCAGAAATCGCTTCAAGTGCGACGCTATAATTTCTTTTTATAGCCACGAGGTGTGTACACCCAGTTTTTATCACCGTTGACGATATGACGAGACTCACTATTACCGACACTCACTAACGTAAACATATCTACGTCTTTTGCATCTAACTCATCTAAACGGATAATACGGATACTTTCATCTTCACGGGTCAATTGACGGCCTAATAAAACCGGTGTTGAAGCTGGACGGTACTTTAATAATACGTCGCGGGCGTGATTAAGCTGCCAATCACGTTTCTTAGATACAGGGTTATAAAAAGAGATAACAAAATCGCCTTCTCCAGCACTATGAATACGTTTATTGATCGTTTCCCACGGCGTTAACAGATCTGACAAACTCACTGTACAGAAGTCATGACCTAACATTGCACCAATACGGCTTGCGCCTGCTTGCATTGCTGAAATGCCTGGTACAACATCGATTTCAACCTCTAACCATTCAGGATGATCTTCAAGGCCTTGAAGTTGTCTATCCAACAATTCAAACACTAATGTTGCCATCGCATAAATGCCGATATCACCACTTGAAATAAGTGAAGTAGTTTTACCACTTGCCGCTAGATCTAATGCAAGGCGCGCACGACCAATCTCTTCACCCAATGGTAAATCATGGTGTACCTTGTTATTACAAGGCTCACCTAAAAGATCTAAATACAGTCCATAAGCCACTAAATCGGTACTTTGTTGTACTGCTTTTAATGCTTTAGGAGCCACTAAGTCAGCATCACCCGGTCCCATACCGACAACAAAAAGTTGTTTTTTATTATTCATGACTCTCTCTTTAATATTTACGTTTTAAATTTTTTACTCGCTACACTAGTGGTAGCTGATGATTAAGACAAACTGTAACTGCGCGCAATTGCGCAGGTAGCTTGTTTATTTTTTTGTTTATTGAGCAGTAATTCGCTGCCATTCTTAGTTAATTGTTGTGCTTGATATAATGCCGCCGATTCTGCAACACCATACACACCGACGGTTTTAAAAATATAATCAGACTTAGTAGACAATCGCTCTTCCATCGCCCCCAAGGTTTCTGCATCAAAGGTTACATACGGTTTATGTAAATTTTTCGATAATGCAATCAATCCCACTTCATCGCTTTTGATATCGATACTGGTGATCGCACTGATATCATTGATCGTTAATCCAGCCGTTGTTAAACACTCGTCCAATAAACCTTGCAAAACAGCTTCCGGACAATGTCGTTCACATCCCATCCCCACTACATAGATGGGGTTTAAATAACGATTGGCAGTAGTTATCACTAATTGATTTTCTAGCAAGTTTGAAACTTGTCGTGCGAACTCATTTGCCCCGCCTTCATGCCCCGATAACAAAGGGATCACAAACTGCCCTTGTTCATCTAACACTAATACCGCAGGATCGGTATATTTATCCTTGATAACAGGCGCTAAAGTACGCATCACGATGCCAGTGGCACAGATGAACACTAACGAGTCTTGTTGTTTAAAATAAGTTTGCACTGAATCAATAAAAGGAGTCGGTTTGAAACACACTTCACTTTTAGTATCAGTCTCAGATAAAAGGTGCTGTAAACGCCTTGCTAATTGCAACCCGACTTCGGTTAAGCAGATAATTCTAATCACGCCCTCTCTTCCCGATTCGCTTCCTGATTAGCTTCCCGACGCGGTTCTTTACGGGTAATGACAAATAATGAAAAGTAAGGTCCGGCTATATTCTCTAAAAAGTTTAAATCAGTGATCACCTGTTGATTATCACGGCTGATATACTCTAAATAGTTGGCATCATCAAAACGCTTTGTTTCTTTTAATAAAGCTAATAAACGCGGTCTTTCAATACCTGCTTTCATGATCACAACGGCATCATGTTCTAATAAAGCGGCTTTAATTTTTGCGTCACTATGACGTCCAGTGATCACGGCGAAAGATTGCTTTAATACCGTTAGTGGTATTTTAAGTTCTGCCGTCGCTGCTACAAAAGCTGGAATACCTGGAATAACATGTGAAGCGTATTGGCTGTCTAAACGCTCTAATAAATAAGTAAAAGATCCAAAAAACAAAGGGTCTCCTTCACATAAAAATACAACCGTTTTTCCTTGTTTTAATTGCTCATGAATTTGCCCTATCGCTTTGTCGTAAGCTAAATTAGCCGCAACACGTTCACGAGACATCGCAAAACGCACGCCTAAATGTTGCTGCTTTTTAATAGGACTTCTCAATGCTTCAACAGCGATATCAAGTGCTTGCGATTGTCCTGATTCATTTTCTAAATAACAAATAACATCTGCATGTTGAATCGCACGATATGCTTTTAAGGTCAATAACTCAGGGTCACCCGGGCCAACACCCACACCAATAAACAGGCCACCTTGGGCTGTTGAAGCAAGATCATTCATTTCTATTCCTCTACTATTTCTTTATTGCTCTTTTTAATAAAGCTAAACAAACTCACTGGCAATGCTGGGCGGTAAGCAAGCTGACCACCTAAGGTTCTACTTTTATTAACGGCAACTTGTAATGTCTCTAACTCACTATCATTAACATCACTGCGTTTTATGTAAAAATCTAATAATTGATATTTAGTTTTTTCCATCACTGCAGAGACCACAATTTGTCCGTCTTCTGGCAGTTTTTCCCATAGTGACTCAAGTAGTTCAGGAAGTGCTCCGTCACTCCCACCAATAAATATTTTATTCGGTGTTGGTAAGCCAGTCAGTGCTCCTGGTGCTCGTCCAAAAGTAGTTTTTAAATTATTAACCACACCAAACTTTTGCTTGTTGAGTAATAAACAATCGAATCGCGCTTGGTTATGCTCAATGGCATAAATTTTTGCTTTAGGTTGCCAATACGCCATCTCAATCGAAACACCACCACAACCTGCGCCAATATCCCAAATAATGTCTCTTTTACTTGGTTGTAATAATGACAATATAGATAAACGTACTTCGCGTTTACTGATCATACCTTTACTACCTAACTCGCCCGTTTCAAAATCAGCATCTTTAATGCCAGGGAACTCAGGCAAGAAACCTTTATTCGCACCACAAATGACAAAAGATACATGTAACGCATCAAAATTTTGCAAGGCGCCTTCAGACTCTGCTTCTAATAACGCTTGTGCTGTGAATCGAGATATTTTTTGCTCTGTGTAACCAAGACGCTCACACACAATGATTTCAGCATCAACAAACCCAGAGTCTACACAAACTGCCGCAAGGTGATGTGGCAAGCTGTCTTTATCGGTTAACAGCAATAAGGTTTGCTGCGCTTTTAAGGCTACTTTCAATTTTGCCAACGGACGACCATGCAGACTGATAACATTTACATCTTGCTGTGCAATCGACAGGCTATGACAAGCTTGTGTAATACTAGAAACGGCTGGGAAAAAACGTACTGTTGCATCGTTAAAGTGTTTGCTGATCCAAGTACCAATACCGTAATAAAGGGGATCACCAGAGCCTAATACAACCACTTTTTGTTCGGTTTCTATTAGCACTTTCAAATCTTTTAATTTAGGGATTATTTCTGTTCTTGGTGGCAAACTTGGAGTTTGAGGTTCAACTTGTTGCTGCTCACCTTCCCCTATGGTTTCTATCTTAGGTTGTACCGCTAAGTGCTTTTCTAACGTTAATAATTGACGCTCAGATCCAATGACAAGATCCGCAGATTGCAGCGCGATTAAAGCTTGTTCGCTGAGCATGGCATTTTCAGCTACCCCTAAACCAATCACTGCGATTTCTCGCGTAGCCTTAGACGATGATTTAACTTTGCTAGCAACATTAATCTCGAACATTTTCATTAATTTTTTAATGATACTCATTAATACAACTCTCCTTTGATACAACGTAATAAGGCATTACAGCTCGCGCTAGATACAGCACTGCCACCTTCTCGCCCTAATAAAGTGATACATTCAATACCTAACTGTTGATGAACATCCCATAATGCTTGTTTAGATTCAGCAGCACCGACAAACCCAACGGGCATACCAATAATCAAAGCCGGTTTAGGTGCTCCTTGAGCAATCATTTCTAATAAACGAAACAACGCAGTAGGTGCATTACCAATCACTACTACACTGCCTTGCAGGTAAGGTAACCAAGCGGTTAGTGCTGCCATGGTTCTGGTTTCGCCCGTTGCTTTAGCACGTTCTGGCACTCCTTCTGCATTTAAAAAACACAATGGATCCGTTTTAATCATTCGTTTGGTGATGCCTTGTTTAACCATCTCCACATCGCACAGGATTGACGCCCCTTTTTGCAATGCTTCAATACCCGATTGGCAAGCGCGTTCACTCAACCTAACCTGTGAAGCAACCGCAGGAATACCCACGCTATGTACAACACGCATTACCACTTGTTGCGCTTCTATGGATAAATGGTCGAGGTCGGTTAAGGTTCTAATTTGGCGAAAGCTTTCATTCTCGATCAAGCTTGGATCGTGGATATAATCAAATTTCATTTTTAAACTCAGTTAATGTTGCAGAGGACGCGAAAGCAGATTTAGGCAATTTAGTTGATGTTATACATGTTTGTAATAAGGCAACACAATCCGCTGCATTATCAAACTCATACTGTAATGGCGCAAGCTGTGGGCGTTTAAATTGGTAAACAGGAATACCCGCTTGTGCCGCCGCTTGTATTTTTGCGTAGGTAGCGTCACCACCGCTATTTTTACTAATAATCGCGTCTATTTTATAGGCTTGGAGTAACTGCTTTTCATCTTCTAGTAAAAAAGGTCCAATCGCTTTTAACCAAGTGACATTAGCCGGAAGCTGTACTTTAGCGGGCATCGCAGTGCGCAATAATAGATGTTTAGCTTGTTTGGCCAATTGTTCAATAACATCCTGCGAGATTTGCCCTGCAGTCATAAATAAGGATTGATGTTGAGCCACTTTTGCGATTAATTCAGGCCATTCAGACACCTCTACCCAATAATCATTATCGGTTTTAGGCCATGGCTTACGGTGAAAACGTATGGCAGGAATCGACAAGTCATTGCTCACTTGTGCAATGGTATTACTCATTGTCTCAGCAAAAGGATGGGTAGCATCAATAAGATGAGTAATTTTATGGTCAGAAATATAAGTTGCCAAACCACCAAATTGTGTGAAACCGCCACTAATAACAGGCCCAGGAACGGTCGCTTTACGCACTATGCCAGCAATGCTATAAATCACATCAAATCCCAACTCAAACAATTGAGTCGCAAGTTTACGCCCATCTGCTGTGCCACCAATAACTAGAACTTTCATGGTTTTGTTTCACTATTAAGTTGTTCGTCTGATATGTTAATCCGATGTCCATTTTTATCAAAGCGATCATTGTAACTATTTGCCACAAATAAACCTTTTCTATCAACGGCCCAGACCTCTACTTCAATGGATTCATGAACAATGGTTTTGGCAAATTTTAATGCTTCCATACACACAACTGTCGCAATATCTAACCCCGCCGCTTTGGTTTTATTTAACACTTCAATAGTGGTGTTAGCCTCTAGAATTTGTTGTTGTAATGCCTGTGATGCGCCTAAAGATTTTGCAATATTGGCTAACTGCTGAAAATCGATGCTGGATTGACGACTATTAAGGTCCAAATGACCATTTGCGAGCTTAGTTAATTTACCAAAACCAGCACTGATACTGAGCTTTTGAATTCTATTACCCGTTTTAGGATCGACTTTTTCACGACGTAAATATTTCAACATTGCCCCCACAAAGTCGCCCATCTCAATTAAGCTAACTTCATTCATTTGATAAAATTCTTTAATCGCATGCTCACTAGCAATACCGGTCGAAGCAGCTAAATGAGTGAAGTTATTAGCACGCGCAACATCAATGCCTTGATGAATAGAAGCAATATAAGCAGCACAGGAATAAGGACGTACAATACCGGTTGTGCCTAGAATAGATAAACCACCAATAATACCTAAACGACTGTTCATCGTATTTAAAGAAATCTGCTCGCCGTTTTCAATCCCAACAGAAACTTCAAAGCCACCAGCATATTGATAAGCGAGCGCATAATGTTCAAGGTGCCCTGTCATCATTTTACGCGGAACAGGATTAATCGCCGGTTCACCGATGGCAAGGACTAAACCCTCGCGAGTGACTGTACCCACACCTTCAGCAGCTTTAAATTTAATACCTTGTTCAGCGGTTAAACATAGTTCAACAAACAAGGTCGCTCCGTGAGTGGCATCGGGGTCGTCACCGGCATCTTTAATGGTGCTGGTACGAATGCCATTGTCGATCGGTTGGTAACTGATAATATCAAGGTCAACCTTCTCTCCACGCGGTAAGGTAATTTCAACGCTATTGGGTTGTTTATTTGCCAGTAACGAGCGCACAGCAGCAACACAGCAAGCTGTTGCGCAGCTTCCTGTGGTTAAACCATTACGTAATGGTTGCTCTGTTTCACTCGATTCAGGCCACATAAACGTTCCCTATTGTTGAGCCTGCATAGCGGCATGCTGTTGACTAGATGCTTGCTGCTTATTAGCCGCTTGCTTTTTATCTACAGAATTTTTATCAGTGCCTGAAGCGGCATAATTCTGCCAATCTGTTAGCTTTTGCTGATCCACCGCTTGTAATTTCCCGGTAAACAAATCAGCAATCAACGTTGGATTAGACGGGAAAAATAGATGTAAGTAACTCGCCGTTAATTTCTTATCACGATAAATGGCTTCACCGGGTGCGGGGTGACGTTGACGTTGCCCATACCCCATTGCATCTACTTCCATGATCGCACGAGATCGATGATGCGCATGGCCGTGTATTTCACCTTCCGGTAGCATTGCTTTTTGCATACCCTGACAACCACGTTTACCTGACATACTGCCTTGACCATTTAACACACCACACATTTTATGATGCTTGTTATCAAGATCCACCAGCTCGTTTAAACAATAAAGAAATCCACCACACTCCGCGAGTACAGGTTTACCGGCATTATAAAAACCAGTAATTTGTGTTTGTAATTGAGTATTCGCCGCAAGTTGCTGAGCGTATAATTCAGGGTATCCACCGGGTAACCATAAAGCATCAGCGTCAGGTAATTGCGTGTCTTTTAGCGGAGAGAAATAATGCAGTGTTGCCCCCATCTCTTCTAATAATCGCGTATTCGCTTGATAGATAAAACTAAAAGCAAGATCACGGGCAATGGCGATTTTTTTACCTTCGAGTAATTTGCCTACTTTTTCTATTTCACCGGCATAAAAATCAACGCTTGGCGGTAATGTGAGTAATAGTTTTTCTGTACTTTCATTACCATTAGCACGCTTAACACCATCAGCTAACCATTCGCATCCCAATGTGAATTTTTGTTCTAATTCATCAAAGACTTCACTGGCTTGTACCAACCCTAAATGACGTTCAGGTAAGGCGATATCAGCATCTTTTTTAAGACACGCTAATAACGGCAATTGTTCAGCCAATGCCTCTCTAATTAATTGAGCGTGACGCTCGCTGCTGCAATTATTAGCAATTAAACCATAGCAACTATAGTCATCACGAAAGTTAGCTAAACCAATCGCAACGGCGGCGGCAGTTTGTGCCATGCCTTTTACATCCATCACAATCGCAACGGGAATATTAAAACGAGCGGCTAAATCAGCACTTGAGGGTTCACCATCAAATAACCCCATCGCACCTTCGACTAAAATAAGGTCGGCTTCTTGTGCTGCTTCATACAATTTTTGCTGACAGTAGTTTTCACCGGCCATCCACATGTCTAACTGTTCAACATGCCCGTGTGATGCTTGCGCTAGAATTTGCGGGTCAAGATAATCAGGGCCAGTCTTAAAAACACGCACGACCTTGCCTTGCTCAGTAAAATAGCGTGCAATAGCAGACGTAATGGTTGTTTTACCCTGTCCTGATGCAGGAGCGGCCAAAAATAGTGCCGGACAACTTGCTTTTTCTTTCATCGAATTAATCTCTTCATGTTAAATAACACTAGCTACCTATTTGAATGCTGAATTTTTAGGTGCTTTATAGCTAACCGCTTTATGGCTAGATATCTCATCGCTTTATAGCTAGCACTGTATAGCTAGATATTGTGCATCTAATTGCTGGGCTAATAACTTTCCACGACCACGTTTTATCTGTGCTTTTTCAATATCTATCAATAAAGTCGGTACTTTAAGTTTTAAATCATCAATATCAACACGGCTTCGGCCATCGGTGATCAGATAACAAAAAAACGATAGTCCTGGATATTGATGGGTCAGCTGCTTAATACTCTGTGAGGCTTTTTCTAAAATAAGACGCAAAGGTGTGCCACCCAAAGCACTAATATCATCTAACAAACGAGCCACCTGTTTAGGTGCTCGACCTGCTTTAATGATTGTTTCGACGTTATTATTACCAAACCCTAACAAACTAACTTTATCTCGCTGTAAATAAGCGCTATCGGTAATATTCATCACTACCGATTTAGCAATAGCAGACAAGCTATCACTTAATGTCGAAGCAGAAGTATCTAATAAAATAAGGTGTAACCTCTGTTCACCCGTTGAAATTTTTTTAAAGGAAAACTGCGCTGGCGGCCATTGCCCTAAACTCGTTGTTAAGGTTTTAAACCAATCTGGTTTGTGGCTATTTAAGGTTGACTTTCTCTCACCTTTGGTTGTTTTACCTTGTTTATTTTTATTATGTTGTTCGCTCAATAAGTTGGGTTTAAATACATCACTTAATGTACTTTTTTTTAATGTTGGTAATTCGATATTGAGCGTGCTGTTAGTTTTTTGAGCTTCTCCCGATTGAGCAGGCATCGCCCCCCACTCACCTGAACGACCATCATTATTCGAATCAGAAGTCGCGTCTGAGTCTGTCGCATTATGTTCATTACTTGGGTTAACGCTAGATTCACGTGATGATTGTGTTTTTTGCGGCGCTTGAGGACGAGAAAAGCCACCGCTATTATTGCTCTTTTCAGTCTGTGGAGATGGTGGTGTTGATGACGGCGGCGGAGATCCCGCATGTTGCATACGGTGCGATAAAACAAGAGGTGCAACCTGCGCGATGTCATCAAAGGTTACTGCTTTTCGTCCACACCAGGCGGCATGCGTCAAACTCGCTCGATGCATCATAATATCAGCACGCAACCCATCTACATTTGCTTGTTGGCAACGGGTGGCTATTTCGATTAAACAATCATCGCTACACTGTACTGTTGGTAATAATTTCTGTGCATCGCTAATTTGTTGCTGTAAAAAAATTTGTTCTGCTTGGTAATCATCACAGAAAGCAATTTTATCAAGTTCGAAACGTTGTCGTGTTTTAACAATATTAATACGCTCATTGAGGCTGTACGTATTATCTAATTCAACCATCAAACCAAAGCGATCTTTTAATTGTGGACGCAACTCACCTTCATCGGGATTCATGGTGCCAATTAAAGTAAACCGGGCATCATGAGCATGGCTAATACCATCACGTTCGACAACATTTACGCCGCTGCTCGCCACGTCTAATAACTGGTCAACCAAATGATCAGGCAGCAGATTAACTTCATCAACATACAATATGCCGTTATGCGCTTTTTTTAATAAGCCAGGAGAAAATTTAACTTGTTTATCTTTTAGTACATGGTCTAAATCCAATGTTCCTATCAGCATCTCTTCGCTTGCACCTAAAGGTAACGTGACAAATTGTGGAGTCTGTTCATCCTTAACGGGCAACAAGTCTGACACGGCGCGTGCTAAGGTTGATTTAGCACAGCCACGAGGTCCTGAAATTAATACACCACCAATCAGGGGATTAACCGTTGCAAGCAATAGCGCTAACTTAAACAGAGGTTGCCCTTGCACCGCGCTAAAAGGAAAAATAGCCTGTAGTGATGGGTCATTATAATTATTGATGTAGCTGCTCATTTTAATTCTCTCTAATGCGGCTTAAGCCACAGCGACCGAGGGATTTGATGCCTCAGTTAATAAACCATCTTGCAGGTTTAATTGGCGCGTTGCTAATTGGTCTGAAAATATCTTATCGTGGGAGATGATGATCATCGCCTGAGGCAATGCTTGCAACACATTTAAAAGGCGCATTTTAGCTTTCTCATCTAATGCGTTAGTTGGTTCATCTAAAATTAATACTTGTGGCTCCATCACTAATACACTGGCTAAGGTGATCATGCGTTTTTCACCACCGGAAAGTTGGTGGGTAATACGTGACTCAAACCCTTGCATGCCCAACTGTTTCAAAGTTTGTAATGACTTTTCAATCGCCTGTTGCTTAGTAAACCCTAAATTTAACGGTCCGAACATGACGTCTTCTAATACCGTTGGACAAAACAACTGGTCATCTGGATCTTGAAATAATAATCCCGCCTTAGCACGTAACTGGTTAAACTGCTTCTCAGTTTTACAGTTCTCACCAAAGCCAATAATTTTACCTTGCTTGGCTTTTTTAAGGCCAACAATTAAATGTAATAACGTCGTTTTTCCTGCTCCGTTATCACCATTAATAACAACCCGTTCACTGCGATGTAAAACAAAGTTAATGGCGTTTAATACACTGCCACGCCTTGGATAAGCGTAACTAAGGTTTTCTATCTTAATCAGCGGTTGATTTGAATAAGTCATCAATATTGAGCCCTATTAACAGTATTAAGAAACAGAAAAAAGCAAAACCAAAAATAGCATCTACGCGACGCATTTTCATATCATCGTTAAGATAATAACGACCACAAAAACCACGACACTTCATGGCTCCTGAAATACGTTCAGCACGCTCTACAGAACGAATTAATAGCATGCCAAACAAGTAACCGATGCTTTTCCAAGTATGTTGATTGGTGCGCAGAACAAAAGCACGCGCTTGCATTGCACGACGCATCTTTTTATATTCTTGGCTGATCACATCTAAATAACGCACCATAAATAACATTAAGTGAACTAATTTATCAGGTACTTTAAGATGTGCAAGTGCATGCCCTAGAGTTGATGCACTCATCGTTGCTACTAATGAAAATAACACTAACAACACCGCATTCGCTTTAATAGTGATTAATAACGCATGTGCTAAACCTTGCCAACTAGCATCAAAACCAAACACACTAAACATCGCATCACCGGGTGTGGTAAACGGCAAAACACATATTAGCGTTAACATGAACAAATCCATCGCAATCACTCGACGCAAGGTACGCTTTATATTGAGTTTGCTCGACTTCACCAGTATAAAAGCAGCTAACAAACCGACTAAGGTCGGCACAAAATGACTGCTTAAAACGACAACTAGCGCAAATAACCCCGAGCAAACCACACGCACACGTGCATCAATTGCATCTATCCATGATGCTTGATGTTTTAGTGCTTGTCCTGACCATGACGTCAAACTATGCTCTAGCCCCTGCGACATTACTTGTTAGCCTTTAATTTACGTTCACGTAAAAAAGCCACCAATCCCAGCAAACCAAATATATAGCCAATACCACCGATCATATCGCGGAACCCTGATTTTTCTTTTAATGCTTGGATCTCTTTGCGTAAAGGTTTTATCTGTTTAGCAATCGCTTTCTCTAACATTAATGGCGTAATTTGGGCGCTTAACATCGGCCCATTATTCATATTTTGGCTAGTGCCCGTGATTGTACTTGTTTTAGTGTTTACAGACGTTTTAGACGCAGAAGTAGCGGCGCTAGAAGTATCTATATTGCTGCTATTGGCACTATTGCCACTAATGGTGCTGTTAATATTATTATTTACAATATTGTCTAGATCTTCAGGCAACTCTTCAGCAGGTAATAGCATTTTTAATGTATGCCCCGCTCCCATATTTATTTCAAACACATGATTAATACGTTTTCTAGCAGTGAATATAAAAAAGCCATCTTCATCAGTCACCACTTCCCCCAGCGGCGTCCCCGACTGATCAGACACTTTAACCAACGTCCCCGCATTAGCCATCGCACCATTAGAAAAACCAGCTTCACCTTCAATATCAAAACCATTGACGTAAACACCACCGACGACATTATGCGCTAAAGCATTCATCGTCAGTGACCATAAAAAAGGCAATAAAATAAATAATGAATAAAATCTTTTCATTAACTTTTTTCCTTAGTAATAAACTCAGGTTTTACCGTATGAATTAAATAGACTGCAGCATAAGAAACAAAACCTTCCACGATCATAATAGGAATATGCGCAGGTAATACTGCTTTTGCCGCTAATACAAATGACTCACCCGATAACGCTAATGAAAAAGCCACCATCACCGAGGTAATGATAATGGCGCCGGCACCGCCAATCGCGCCCCAAATAGCTGCAACTTTAGCACTTTCATGGCGAATGCCTTTGTAACAAAGATAATAAATAATCACTGCCGGCAACGCGATATTGACGGTATTAACACCCAATACGAGTAAACCGCCAAAGCCAAAGAAAATAACCTGTAATAGCAATGCCACTAATAATGCCGGAAAAGCAACCCAGCCTAAAATAATGCCGAGTAGTCCATTCATAATTAAATGCACACTAGAAAAGCCCAAGGGTAAATGGATATAAGAAGCAATAAAAAATACAGAAGCTAATACGCCCACCAATGGCAGGTGGTCATAATCCATTTTTTTTAGACCAATAAAAACACCGACGACCGCCAAAACTGCGCCACTGACTAATACCGGTACTGACAGAGCACCATCAACAATATGCATAATTTATCCGTTTAAAGTGATACGTCTAAGTAATACGTTGCGCCTATATAAGCCGACGCTACAAAGACTATGGTAACTTAGTCGCTTGCACCCAAATAACCGCGTCTTGTGATAACGCTTTACCTTGATAAGTTGTTTTTTCACCTATACCTAACGCGGCAAATCCCCACTGCCCTGCTTTTAATAATGAAAAGTGGAAGGTGCCGTTCGCATCGGTATAGATCGTCTGAGTCACAAAAATATCCGAAGGCGGTGTCATAATCGGTTCTTTGGCAAAATGATTATTTTGCATATCCGGTACATAATTCATAAATTCGACTTCAACAGCAGCAAATGGAACTGGCTTGCCATTAGACTTCACTACCGCACTAAAAATACCGCCTTCATAAATAGCATAAGGTTTAGTGAGTGGCACTATTTCAGCCGTTAACCCAATGTCTTTATTCCAGTCTGTAGGGAGGTTACCAACATTCACAATTGTTTTGGTGATTTGTTGAATATAAATATCTTCTTCTGCTTCAAAATAAGGAGAAGGCTGTGCAATAAAGACATAATCACCTAAACCACGTAACTTCACATCTGCCTGATAAGCATGGCCTTTATCAACTGCGCTTTCCCACTCAATATCAGTAACCGTGTCAATAAGGTCGGTCTTTTTACCTTTTTTAATCATGTAAAAAGCTTCAGGTTTATCCACAGCCATCACATGTCCGCTTGCAGCTGGATGTGTAAAAGGCATTTTAAAGCTGATTGCCCCGCCTTTTGCATGTAACAATTCAGGGGTGTAAAGCATTTGGAAATGAGCATTGGCCGAAAATGAAAGCATACAGGTTACGGCTAAAATGAAGGGATTAGAAAATTGTTTTAGTTTTTTAAAGGTTAACACAGAAAAATCTCCGTCTGATTAATGAACAGGCGAAGTTGTGGAGGAGATGGAACACCTAGAATAAGCAATACATGACTGTTGCCAATATGCTTAATAAAGATAAACCAGCCGGTGAAGCCCTCCGCAACACCACGGTACTTGCGTCAAAAGCAAGTATCATCCAGAGGTTTGGTATCCGGGCTCAGCAAAATCAATAAATATTGCTCTACCGTTGCGGGGGCAGCCTTGGTCTTTAACCAAGTTCCCAAACAGATGTGATGGTAACCGACATAACGGGATTAATGACCACTACAAATGCATCGTTTTAACACGATATCCAAAGGAGGCAGAACCATAACTTGATACAGGTCAAACAGTCAATATAAAGCACCTATTTTATGCTTAATAATACAAGTGCTGATATCGCTAAATACTTTACCTGTGTTTTATGAACATTATTTTTGTACCGTCAAATTTTTTATGATCGGCAACACCTGTAATAAATGCAGCAGAAGCCGTTGTATAAAAATAAGCATTTATGACGAATAAATTTACACATTAAAACAGAGATCATACGGCAACTCAGTAAGAACCTGAATTTTAACACATTATCATATTGGCACGATTACTGCTTTACTATGCGATATATACTCAATATTAGTTAATCATTAATGAGTATTATAAAAACAACCTAACAACGAAAGGAATCAAT
This sequence comes from Psychromonas sp. SR45-3, assembly GCF_014163575.1. Lineage (NCBI taxonomy): Bacteria > Pseudomonadati > Pseudomonadota > Gammaproteobacteria > Alteromonadales > Psychromonadaceae > Psychromonas > Psychromonas sp. SR45-3. The sequence goes on along the minus strand of NZ_JACJDP010000033.1, from coordinate 9,736 downwards.
TTCATGAAAAAAATCATCATAGCTGCCGTTACTTCACTAATGGCTTTAAACGCAAATGCAGCTCTTATTAATATCTATGAGACAAACTCATCTTTAAGCAATATTGCACAATCTCAAGCAGTTATTGATAGCGCAACTGCCTCAACATCTTCATTTGAAAGTGATAATATTTTTTACAGCGATGCTGCAGCACATGGAGCGCCTGGATTTGATAATGGTCATAATCAAACGTTTGTATTAACTGCAACAGGTTTTGTTGACACTTCTTTATATTCTGCACTGAAGTTTTTCCACGATGATGGCATGATAGTTAGTCTAGCGGGTAATCCAGTCTATACCTACAATGCAAATACAGCTAAAAGAAGTAGCGGGCTGATTAGCTTTGCAGATACTGGTTTAGTATCTTTTGATTTGTTGTTCTGGGAAAACACTGGTGCAGCGACTCTACTTACTTACGGTGTGTTAAGAAATGGTACACAAGCAACTGAAGTCGCAAAAATTGCTTCAGTTCCTGCACCTGGTGCAATGGCCTTATTTGGTTTAGGCTTAATTAGCTTAGTAGCCGCGCGTCGTCGTAAAGCCTAACTTTATCAAATAGCTGTTATAAAATAGCTATTCTCGCATTGCCTTTTATAGAGTAGCTTTACAGCTACTCTATATTTCCAACCTATCATTTTACACCTTAATACTTACAATCTTATCGCTGTAGACTTTCTATTCTTAGGATCTAGCTTCCTACTACAGGATTTTCGACCTCTATTTTCATGCATTGAATAACTTCATTTTTTCCAGCCATTCCTTAGGTGACATACCTAGTTTTTTTCTAAAGACGCGAGCAAGTGCAGACCCGTTCTCATAACCCACTGCATTGGCGACTAATGACACTGACTTATTTTTCTTTAATAAACTTTTCGCTACAATAATTCGCCAATCAATAACATAGTCTCCAGGGCTTTGACCAACAAGGCGTTTAAATAATTCAGAAAATTTAGAACGTGACATTAATGCCAGTTCTGCCATCTCCTCTAACCCCCATTGCCGCTCGGGCGCATCTTGGATAGCTAAGATAACTTTAGAAATTTGAGGGTGAGATAATCCAGCTAATAAACCATGCTTGATCATTTTATGACTCAATACATGCCTAAGAATATAAATAATAAAAATATCCGTCAGGGAGTTAATCATAGGTAATCGACCGCATCTATCTTCAAAAGCCTCTTCAAATAATGCCAGTGACGTCTGTTTTATTTTAGGACAATCATTGAGATTAAAATGCAGCAAGGTAGGCAGAGCTTCTGCAATCGGATTAGATGTTGTTTCATTATAAATTACATTAGCACAGACCAACTTCGGTGGATTATTAGGATCACCAACAATACGATGAGTATGTGGTAAAGGAATAAATAATACCGTCGGCTGATTAAACAATTGAGATTTGCCCAGCTCATCAATAAGCGTTAACTCACCTGCCTGTAAAAGGTGTAAATGGCCTTGATTAGGTTGTTTATCAAAATGACTAATGCCACACAAATTGCCAGTAAAAAAGACTTCCGTGTTCATCGAAAACCGCTTCAAGATAATTGAAAGTTGATCCATTGTTACTATCTCCCTGACCACTTTGGACGATTGGGTTCAAAATATGGACTATGTCATCCCTTTCACTAGATTGAAAGCCTTATATTATTAACCAAGCCAGAATCCGTCCTGACTTAATTTAAAACTATCGTTATTAAACATGGAGAAATACAATGACACTTTCATCACTCATCAAATCCACACTAATAAGCTCTGCACTGTTAGTCAGCAGCTTCAGTTTTGCAGCCAACATTGAAGTTAATGCAAATAGTAACGACCTAGCAATTCAGGGCTACGATACCGTTTCATACTTTACTAAAGGTGCACCGACTAAAGGCTCTGACAAATATACAGCCGCTTACAATGGTGCTATCTACCACTTTTCAAATGCCGATAACCGTGATTTATTTAAAGCAACGCCGGCTAAGTATGCTCCACAATACGGTGGCTTTTGTGCGATGGGTGTAGCGATGAATCAGAAGTTTGATACTGACCCAACAGCATGGCATATCAAAGGCGATAAATTATATTTAAACCTTAACAAAGATGTACAAAGACAATGGTTAAAAGATGTCCCAGGTTTCCTTGAAACCGCACAAGTTAACTGGACGGGTATTAAAGGTTTGACTGAAGCTCAAATTGAAAAAATAAACGAATAACACTAATAGCAATAAGCGAGATTTAACCATGAAGCAACTAACCGCTAACGACTCTCTTGATGATTTATTATTAGAGCACGAACATTCACTACTCTTTTTTAGTGCGTCTTGGTGCGGGCCCTGCCAATCGATGACACCTGTTGTTGAAAATGTATCCAATGCAATGAACCAACACCTTAACACCATTAAAGTGGATGTTGATGCTTCACAACATGACGCGATAGATTACGGCATACGAAGCGTACCAACGCTATTACTAGTAAAAAATAACGAGATTATTGCACAACAGATCGGTGGCATGCCGCCAGTCCAATTGATGCAATGGTTAGAGCAATATATTTAGTTGCTTCATTTAACAATGCATCACTAATAAACCTTCAGAGGATTTTTTTATGAGTCATAAATTATTAGCAAGCGCAGCCTTAGCAGCGGTTATTGCCGCAGGTGTTTCAGCGCCTGCACAAGCAGCGAGTAAAGAAAAGTGTTACGGCATCGCTGCGGCAGGTCAAAATGACTGCGCAAATTTAGCAGGTACCCATTCATGTGCTGGTCAATCATCACTTGATAATGATAAAGGTGAGTGGAAACTCGTTGCAAAAGGGACTTGTTCTACACTTGGTGGGTTATCAAAAGCTGAAGCGAAAGCGCATTACAAAGCAAACTCGTAGCCCTAGCAATCAGAATGAAGAACAGCTCTATAAAACGAGTGAAATAGAGATCTCAAACTGAATGAAACGGCTATAAATTATAGGAAAAGTAATATGTCAGTAAATAATCAGAATATATTAATTGGTGTCGGTTTAAGGCATCCACATTTTACTGACGTATTAACACAAGCTAAGCAAGTTGATTTTGTAGAAGTACACTCTGAAAATTTTTTTGGTGAAGGTGGTGCTGCGCTATCTGTGTTACACCAAGTTCGCGAAAAATACCCAATCAGTCTGCACTCCACATCCATGGGTTTAGGCTCTCGTGAAAATATTCCTAACGATTATTTGCAGCGTTTGAAGAAACTAACAGACAGTATTGACCCTTTTTTAATGTCAGAACATGCCAGTTTTACTTGGGGTCAGCAGCAAGGACAATTAATACACAGTGGTGATTTGCTGCCTATTGAACATACGCATGCCAGCTTAGACAGGATGTGTATCAAAGTAGATAAGGTACAGTCTTTTTTAGGCCGACCACTGATTATAGAAAATGTGTCATCATACTTAACGTTCGAACAAAGTCATATTTCAGAAGCTACTTTTTTAGCAGCACTGAGCCAACGTACTGGTGCAAAAATATTGTTAGATATTAATAATATTGCGGTTAATAGTATTAACTTTGAAGGTGCCAATATTGAACAATCTATCGCTGATTATATCAATGTATTGCCAATCAATAGCGTTGCACAAATCCATTTAGCTGGCTGCTCTCAACCTGCTGCAGGAGGATTAATGATTGATGATCACGCCTGCCCGGTTTCTTCTCCAGTATGGCAAGGTTACCAGCAAGCTTTACAACGGTTTGGTGCGGTCCCTACATTAATTGAATGGGACAATAATTTACCAAACTGGTCAACACTTATTGATGAAGCTAATAAAGCCCGTACTATCGCGAATGCCGTATTAGCAGAGAAAGAATATAGTCTTAGTTACTTCTAACATACTGATTTAGAGTGCTCCCCTGCTCTTATAGAGTGAGACAGACACTTGTCTAGGTGGCTAACGCTTACTGCGCAGGAGTTCATAAAACCCTTGCTATCGCGCCCCCTACCTACACCGAATAATGAATTAACATAAAATATTAGCGCAGGAAATAAAATGAATGAGCAACAGCTTTTATTAACCTTGATTTGGAATGATAACCCAACCTTATTAGCAGAGAGCGGTTACGATATTGCGGGTATTGCTATCTATCGACGTAATTTATTGGCTAATGCACAACGTTCATTAAGCATTACCTTTCCAACCATTTTTAAATTATTAGACAGTGATATAAGTGAAAGCCTAGTGCAGGAGTTTTTAACGTTATGTCCGCCAGATCAAGGAGATTGGGCACAATGGGGAGAAACTTTTGCTGACTTTATTGCTACGCATCAAATTGCGCATGATTACCCCTATTTACCAGACTGCGCGTCATTGGATTGGCATTTCCATTGTGCATTACAGGGTCCAGACCAAACATTGGTAAACGCTTCATTAGCGTTACTAGCGAATACAGAGCCAGAAAATATCAGTGTTATTTTTAATGAGAATCTAACGTTAATGCAAACGATGTTTCCCATTGACGATATTTTTCAAGCCCATCACCACCCAGAGCAATCAATACGGGAAGATGCAATGCGTAATGCAAAAATTGCATTATCAGCAAAATGCAAACCGCGAACGGTAATGTTATTCAGACGACAGTATCAACCCAAGGTAACTCGCTTAACTGATAGTGATGCTGATTTTATGTATTACCTAAAAGCAGGAAAACCATTAGCAGACGCCCTAGATGCAGTGGGTCATTGCAACGACTTTTCATTTGAAAAATGGTTGCTAACAGCAATAGAGCAGAACTGGATTTTACACTTACAAGATAACGCATGATGAGTGGTTACAGTTATGGCTATGGTTGTAGTTATTGTTGTAGTTATAGTTATGGGCATTTATATTGTTGAATAAAAATGCCATCATATCTTTGATTATTAAAGTTTAATATTTAACCTTTAATATTTAACCTTGAGTATTTCACTTTTCATCTATTAAAGTTTATCTAAAACCAGTAGCCACTGGTGTTATTGGTTATTGGTTATTGACTATAGTTTATTTAAATAATATTCGAACTGATTATTAAAATGCTTATTTGATTTGTTCAGTTAATGCGGAGAACTCTTTTTGCATTTGAATATTATTAAATGGTACCAACTCTGGTGCTTGTAACGCCATTATTCTATCAAAGAGTTGATTACTATCAGTGATAAGACTGCTCACTTGAGAAGACATGGTGACCGTGTTTAAGGTATTCACCGCTAAAGTATAATCTTGCATCAGTAGTGCGTGAGCTTTAGACATTTTATTTAAATCTTGCTGCATACTCACCTTATATAGTTTGATAGCCTGTAGTGTCGTATTCTGGCTTTTTAAGTTCAAAGAATACGATACTTTATGTTTTGAAGAAGCGTTACGTTGCGCTTGTTGAGTGCTGTTAATTAAACTATTTTGTTTACTTTGTAGCTCATCAATACGAGGAAGATATTTGTATTTGAGATCACCAATATAACGCTCTTGAATGTACAGCTGTAACTCTAACAGCACGACATACATGCTGTAGTATTTTTTCGCATTATTAAGATCTTCACCTGACGCTGCAGTGATCTTAGCAAAAGAACTGGCAATTTCACTAATCACTGGGAAAACAGTGGTCATAGCGAGAATATCATCGGCATTCACTCGGACTAACAGCGCCTCAACTTGTTCAAATGAAAGCTCAGTACCAAAATCATCAAGACGAGCTTGTACTGCTTCAATCATTTTTTGACGATTTTGTTGATACACTTCTATATCGTTTTCGTATTCTTGCTGCTTTTGTAATGCATCTTGTCTCTCTTCGCCAATCAAAATGACTGATTTAGATTTTTGTTGAGAAGCCTTTGCTTGGAGATCTAACATTTTTGAATCAATTTGAGTAATGCTATTACTCGCTTCTTTCACGATATCATCATTTAAAATCGCGTAGATATCGCCTAACAGATCATCGATATCTTCTTGATACCCTGCTTTATTCTTTTTAAAGAAAGCACTTTCTGGTGCTACACTCTTATCTTCTTTTACTTCAATAATATCAGCGAAGCGATCTTCCATTTTATCCCATGTGATAATGGATTTTTGCCTTGCAGCAGAAAGTGTGGATAAACCTTCTATTTCAGCATCGTCTTCGATTAAATCGGTATAAACTTTTGAGCTTGTATTTTTAACTGAATTCCAACCTGTTGATAGTGACTCTTTCCAGTCGGCTTGAACGGATACTGGCAGCATCAAGATGCACATGAGCAATGTTATTTTTTTCATTTCATTATTCCTTTCAAACCTATTCACTAGACTGTTGATTGCATTGTCCTTAGGTCTTTTATTATATTCGACCTTTAACCGGCGATGCTTCAACAAAGCAGTTACAGAGCACAGTAAAAGTAATCATTGATCATACTAAAATCTTTGTGCTATTCATACACATCACTTACTAGCCAGACTCGCTTCAATACCGCTTATTGATTGGTTAGCGCTGGCGATCAAGATGGCTTATAGATAGATTTAGAGTTTGTAGTCAGTTTATTGCAGGGCTTTGCTGAGATAGCGTTTCAGATGATTTATTTTAATGACTGTTGATCAGTAATTTAGTTGGATGCGTATTAAGGATAGCGACTAAGAGAGTGTATTAATAAGAAGTATCAATAGTCGATACTAAGAAAGCATTTTTCAATCGCTATAAAAAAAGGTATTAAGCGGGGCTTAATACCTTTTTAATCAACTTAGTACAGTGTTATATAACAGAGTACTATTACTTCCCTGCGTTAATTAATATCATCAATTAATAAGTATAGATAACTGTAAAAAGAACAGATTACCAACCTTTAACAGCGCCACCTTTAAAGATTTCAGTGGCTGCATTAAATACAACATCTGTTTGGTATGCTTTAACAAAGTTTTGTACGTTTTCTGATTGAACATTATCAGCACGTGCAACGATCAAGTTTACGTATGGAGAGTCTTTATCTTCAACAAATAAACCATCGTGGTCAGGAGAAAGGTCAATAGAGCTTGCGTAAGTTGTGTTGATGATAGCAAGGCTAACATCATCTAATGAACGTGGTAATTGCGCAGCTTCTAATTCAATTATTTGTAGATTTTTTTCACTACTAACAATATCTAAAACAGTTGCTTTTAGACCAACGCCTTCTTTTAATGTTAATAGACCTTGTTTTTCTAACAAGATCAATGAACGACCTAGGTTCGTTGGATCACTTGGTACAGCAATTTGATCACCGTCTTTTAATTCATCTAATGATTTGATTTTGCTTGAGTAACCAGCGATTGGATAAACCAATGTATTTCCAGCAACAGCAAACTTATAACCACGGTCAGTAATTTGTTGATCTAAGTAAGGTTTATGTTGAAATGCATTAACATCGACTGAACCTTCTTCTAATGCTGCATTTGGCGTAATGTAGTCAGAGAAAGTCACTAACTTAACTTCTAGACCAAATTTTTCTTTAGCAACTTTAGCTGCGACTTCAGCAACCTGTGCCTCTGCACCAGCAATAACACCGACAGTAATTTTGTCATTATCAACAGCGACGACTTCTTTTTCACCACAACCCGCTAAGGCAAAGATTGATGCAAAACCTAAAACGGCTAATACTTTTTTGATATTAAAATTCATATATTTTCCTTTGAATGTGACTTACTTTTTAGAGTTAATAGTTAAGAATAAAAATTTAACGATGATCAACACGCTTAACAAGGTGATCACCTAGTGATTGAATCATTTGTACCAAGATAACTAAGATCACAATAGTGATCATCATTACCGTCGCATCAAAACGTTGATAGCCATAACGAATACCTACATCACCAAGACCTCCACCGCCAACGGTACCAGCCATCGCCGAGTAACCTACTAAGGTCACTAGTGTGATAGTTACGGCATTTATAATGCCGGGTAATGCTTCTGGTAATAATACTTTTTTAATAATTTGCATTGGTTTTGCGCCCATCGCTTGTGCAGCCTCTACTAAACCAGACGGCACTTCTAATAGTGCACCTTCAACCAGACGAGCAATAAACGGAATGGCACCGATAGTCAGTGGCACAATCGCTGCGGCAGTACCAATCGATGAACCAACGATAAAACGAGTCACCGGTATAAGTGCAACCAATAAAATAATAAATGGGATAGAGCGGCCAATATTGACCACTATACCTAAGATTTTATTCATGCTGGTATTTTCTAACAAACCATTCTTTTTACTTAAGTGTAACAACACCCCCAGAGGAATACCCACAGCAAAACCAATAAAACCAGAGGTAAATACCATCACTAGGGTTTCCCATAAAGAGTCCACTAATAACTCAATTAAACGGGTGTTTTCAGTCCACCATGTAATCACTGCATTAAATGACATAACCTAACACCTCTAGTTCAATTTTTTGTTCTTTTAAATACTGAATTGCTTTATTCGCACAAGCTTCAGGGCCAATGAATTCGGCTAACATAAGCCCAAACTTAACTCCGCCAACGTAATCCATATTTGAGCTTAAGATACTAATATCGATATCAAACTCTCGTGCTACATGACTGATCACAGGTGCATCAACGGAAGCGCCTGTAAATTCTAAACGAATTAATGGGTAGCTATTTTTTGTGCGTGTAGCATGTAAGCGCGCTTCGTAGTCAGCAGGTATTGATAAGTCTAATGTTGAACGAATAAAGTCACGTGCGAGATCTGTTTTTGGGTGTGCAAAGATGTCACCCACAGTGCCATTTTCAACTAATTTACCATCACCAATTATCGCCACTTCTTGGCAAATGCCTTTTACCACGGCCATTTCATGGGTGATCAGCAAAATAGTTAGGTTTAGCTCTTCATTAATTTTGCGTAATAGCTCTAAAATAGAAATCGTTGTCGCTGGATCTAAAGCACTGGTTGCTTCATCACATAACAATACTTTAGGATCAGAAGCCAACGCTCTTGCAATCGCAACACGTTGTTTTTGACCACCACTTAAGTTGGCAGGGTAAACATCACGTTTATCTGCTAAGCCTACAAGCTCTAATAAATCTTCTACTTTACTTTTAATTTTATTTTTTGCCACACCAGCTAGTTCAAGTGGCAACGCAACATTATTAAAAACAGTACGCGATGAAAGCAAATTAAAGTGCTGAAAAATCATGCCTATTTTGCGACGAGTTTGTGTTAACTCTTGTTCAGATAAGGCCGTTAGGTCGACGCCATCAACAATAACCTGTCCTGATGTTGGACGCTCTAACAAGTTCACACAGCGTATTAAAGTACTTTTACCTGCGCCAGATGATCCTATTACGCCAAAAATAGTACCTTGTTCTATGGTGAGATTAATATCAGACAGCGCATTAATCGCTTTATTGCCTTGATAAAATACCTTGTTTACATTTTTTATTTCTATCATCAGATTTCCTGAAATTAATCGGGTGTTACGTTTTGTTGGATCAATATAGTCTGTGATCTACATCGTAATTACCAGTGCATACTAAGCCATCTAGACGTCTAAAGCAATTAATGATTAGTAGCAAGTTCATTTATCTCATCTACAAGCTTCTGACATTCAATTTCGTTACTCAATAATGCTTAAATTATGATCAAATGAAGGTTATTTGTAACTACTCAGCACTCATTAAAACTGAGTGCTTTTTACCAAAATAAAAACGTAAATGCTCAGGGCTAAGCTATTTATGCTTAGTTCAAGGCGAAAAAGCGCAGTTTAGTGGTTTAAATG
>NZ_JACJDP010000032.1:0-48174 GCF_014163575.1 Psychromonas sp. SR45-3 | reverse complement strand
AAACGTAAATGCTCAGGGCTAAGCTATTTATGCTTAGTTCAAGGCGAAAAAGCGCAGTTTAGTGGTTTAAATGAGCATTTTTCAACGAAGAAATAGGCTTAAATAGCGACGGCCTGAGTAGTTACGGTTATTTTTACTTAACCTAAACGGTATTATTTATATCTTAGTCTTAATAGAATGGACGCGTTTAAATAGGAGATGTTAGTAAAGAAACGGGGGGGTAATGTAAACAGAAAGAAATTCGAGGTCGATTATCCTAAAAATATCTGCCATACCTGCATTATGTAAGGTAAATAAGTTAGAAAAAAAACACCATAGGCAAGCTATAGTGTTTCTCTAAATTGTATAAACTTTAATTTTTTAAACTATATAAACTCTAATTTTTTAAATTATTTTTTAAAGCGACGTGCGCCAAAGCCTAATAATCCAAGCGCCAGAATTGCAGCGGTTGCAGGTGCAGGTACATCCACAACAGATAAGTTCACTAAAGCCACTTCTTGCCCATTTGCAGAGTTACTACCGCCACCGATCCAACGAACTTGTATTTCATCACCTGCGGCTGCAGCCGTTGTATTGAATGCAAAGCTGTTAAAGGTCCATTCTTTTGTTGTCAATACAGACTCAAGTACACCTGATAAGGTAGTGTTTTGTGTTACGTTAAAAACTTCTACACTTGCACCATCTGAACTTTGACGAGCACCGCCAAAAAACGTCAATAAACCTTCTTGATTAGCTGTTATCGCTGAATCTAAAGTAAATGTTGCAGTTAGCGTTACGTTACCTGCGTTATCATTAACTTCAATCGCACCAGGAATTTTAATTTGTGCTGTTGTTGGATCATTATCATGATCATATGTTCCACTCATACCACGAGGGGAAGCACTTCCTGATTGATACACTTCAAACCCAATGCCACTTGAATCTGCCCAAGCCACATTAGTAGAATTAACTAGTGATGTACTACCACCGCTAAAATCTTCAGAAAAAATAACGCCTGCATTAGCAACATTGATAAGGCAGCTTACAGAAAGTAAAGCACCAGCAGCTGTTAACTTAGTAAAAATATGTTTCATTTATTCTCCTTTTAAAAACCAATCCTTTAATTACTTTTACGCATTGATAAGAAAAGATTTGATACTCATTATTGAGTACATTTCAGCCGTATTATAGAACATTACAATGCCTTAGCAAGGTCATATCCCCTTTATCCATTGTTTTTTCAAAACCTGCATTATCAAGGTAAGTGCATGAGTAATAATGGAATTGTATTAATACGAGCAATATTGCTTTAAACCAGCCGGAGATAGCGAGTATTGATGGTGTCAATGGTATTACACTTGGTTTTTTTTCATCGATGCTAAAATAAATTCAATCATAGTGCGTATCTTTAATGAAGGGGATTTGCTCTTATATAAAACATTAACAGCCATTGTCGGCGGAGTATGATCTTTTAAAATTTCAATTAACTCACCGCTGGTTAACTCGTCCTGTAATAACAACATTGGTTGCAATACAATCCCAGTTCCTTTTAAGGCCGCCACTTTTAATGCCAACCCACTGTTGGAAGTCAAACGTGTATGCTGCCTATCAAAAGCTTGAGTCTCTATTCTTAATGCAATATTTGCTTGAATATGCTCATAACTAAAACCTAAACACTGGTGATTAGTTAGATCATCTAAACATTCAGGTACTTGATGTTTAGCAAGATACGTAGGAGAAGCACAGTAGAGCATTTGATAATCTGCTATTTTTCGTGCAATAAGTGAGGAATTAGCCAGTTCGCCAATACGGATCACTATGTCTACTTGCTCATGTAATGGATCAATTAAACGATTATCTAACATCAGTTCAATATTAATCTCGGGATATATCTGTAAAAAATCCGCAATAATAGGTGCTAAGATGGTATTGCCAAAAGTCACCGGTGAATTAATACGAACCGTGCCTTTGGGTTTATTCTCTAATCGTTGCAAGCTGTTTTCAGCTTCAGCAATATCATCCAAAATGCGTGTACATTCTAAATAATAAATTTGCCCAGCTTCAGTTAAGGATTGTCTACGTGTCGTTCGATTAAGCAACTTGGTGCCTAAATGCTGCTCCAAATACTTAATATGTTTACCAATCATAGTGGCCGTAACAGCAAAATTAACAGCTGCATTAGCAAAACTACCATGTTGAGCGACGTACACAAACACCTGCATACTCTTTAATCTATCCACATTCACAACCTATAGTTAGCAAATAACAAACCAGATGGTCGTTTATCAACCACAGTTAGTCAATTAGAATTAATTATCTTATTTCCCTCATTGATTAGGAGCCCCAATGTTTAAACAAGGTTTGTTCATTACAGCAGAACTTCGCATCAAAACAGAAAGCGATCTCGATACCGCCATTGCGGCGATCCACACCTTTTGTGAAGGTATGAATAGTGAACCCGGCTGTTCAATGGCAGTTGCCTTACAAGATAAAGACGATCCTCGTCGTTATCTCTTTTGGGAACGCTATGAAAACCAACAAGCTTTTGAGCAGCACTTTAATGCTAAGCATACTCAAACATTCATCCAATCAGGACTGACTGAGCTGGTTCAAGCTTTTGAAAGCAAATTATTAATAAAAGAGAAATAACCATGAAAAAAACACTTAATTGGGGAATTTTAGGGACTAGCTTTATCTCTGGTGAAATGGCTGATGCAATTATTGAAGAAGGTAATACTCGCCTTTATTCTGTTGCCGGTCGTTCAGTTGAAAGGTTAATGGAATTTGCTAATAAATATGACATCAAAAATACATTCACTGATTTTGACGCGCTAATTAAGGATCAAGATGTTGATATTATTTACATTGCCTTACCTAATCACCTGCACCATGAATACGTTATTAAAGCTGCAAGTGCAGGCAAAGCTGTTCTATGTGAAAAATCATTATCCATTGATATGCCAAAAACACATTCCGCGCTAGCTGCTGTAAGTGACAATAATACTTTCTTCGCTGAAGGGCTAATGTACCTCACTCACCCATTTATTGATGCCATTGCAAAAACGATTAAAGCCGGCGCCATCGGAGAAATAAAATCCATTAGCGGTCAATATTGTGCGGCCATCGAACAATTTGTTAACCCAGACAGTAAAGGCGCGCTTTATAATTTAGGTTGTTACCCTGCATCATTAATGCATCTATTAATCAAACAACAATTTACTAGTGAAGTGAGCGATAACTATCAAATAAATGCATCGGGCTTGCGTGGTGGCGATGGTAACATTTGTGAATCAGCTGCAACGGTTCAATATTCAAATGGCATTACTTGCCAACTACATACGGCTGAGAATTATGGCTTGCATGCTGCGTTTACCGTGCTCGGTAGTGAAGGCAGCTTAGTACTAACTTCTAACCCATGGTTACCAGGGGCAAACGCTAATAGTTTTACGATAACAAAATATGAACAACAGAGCGAAACCATCACCGTAGAAGCTGACGGAAATGGCTTTTTATATCAGGTGAAATTAATTCGCGAAGCCTTAGAGCAAGGTCATAAAAACCTACAACGTCCAGCTGCAACAGCACAAGATTCTGAACAGATCATGAAGTTATTAACTGACTGGGAAGCTGCAACATTGGCCACTTTAGATCAATAACCGCCCATAGTTAATAGTTGATAAACTATACTCACTGCCATTTAGACTCAAAAATAGCTATTGATTGGCAGTGTGTATAGCGTAACGAATATCAGAAGGATAAAAGATTCAAACAGCTCCATTAAAAAGTCATAATTTTAGTTTTTTGGGTAAAGAAAAATTAGCGAAAATAATTAAACCAATACCAAAAAATAAAGACAGCATAGATAATCCAACTCTAGCATGGCTAATATAACCAACCGTTAATAATAAAATGCCAATAACAACTAACCCCGATCCAATGCTTAAAAATAACCTTGGATAACGACTTAAAAAAGAAACGTTATGTTTTTTAGTCTCTGAACTAAAGTGTTGCTGATGTTTTACTGCTTTACGTTTATGCTTTTTAGCTGACATAACTAACGCTCCTGTACTCAAGTACTCAAAACCAATTTTATTTTTCGTCACTAATAAGGGGCTAATCAGGATATGATTCAGGGTATATATAGTCCTTTATTTTTCATGCCGTAGTCCCTTGTTTTGTATTGTTTTTATTTCAGTGTGAATCAAAAAAATGAATCTTACATTTTACTAATAACGGTATAATACGAAATAGATGATTATTGAATACGAGGTTAAGTCACATATTTTAATAGAATAAATTTAAATATTTATTCTATTAAAACCATTTAGCATTACCGTTACCTCCTAGTCACAAAGCACTTAGAAATAAACTATTAAGGTGTATTTCTCTTGTAACTTTTTTTTATTAAAAATAAATTTTACCTATTTCAAAAACACAGCCCTCACCAAAAAAATAAGTGATTTAAATCACATTTATTGTTGTTTTCTTATTTCCAAGTAATATAATAGTGATGTAAGTCACATTTATTGGAGAGTTAACATGAAACAAAAAATTATTGATACGACTCGAGAAATTGCAGGAATATTTTTAATGTTTACTGCTGCCGCAGCCGTTGTTTTATTACAAATAACAACTTGGATTTAATCGAGCAATTGCTCGATTATTATCTTACTTCCTCTTTGACACAGTATTTTTTATACTAATAGCATCTTTCAACGATACGCATCCCTGCTTCGCAGGCTTTTAAAATTACCTTCAACAACGTACCTAACTCCTAACTCCTAACTCCTAACTCCTAACTTCGAAAAGTATCTAAAACCTCAGATAAAAACTCAAGAGATTGATTTAAAAAATAAATAATTTAAATTGTTATCAACACCTTCAAAATCTACCTAAAGCCCAACATTAAAAATGTACAGAACGATTATTAATCTAATAGATTTGCATGCTAAATAAAAAAGATGAACAAAGGTGAACTCTCTAGTGAAATAGTTAATGAAGAATAGAAGAGCGTTATTAGGGTAATTTTATTACTGAGTGCTAGCATCATTAAAATACCGGCTCATAATATGGGTTAGAAAATCTGAAATAAATATTGAGGGCAATGTTAATAAAGTCATAGAAACAACAAAGCCCCAACGATTGTTGAGGCTTTGTTTAAATATGGTGCCCGAGGACGGACTTGAACCGTCACTCCTCTCGGAAACGGATTTTGAATCCGTCGCGTCTACCAATTTCACCACTCGGGCTGAGTGGGAAAGATTATACCTATGCATCACCCACAAACAAGCACTTTTATTAGTAAAAGATGCAAGCGCTCAAAAAGCAATCAATCCAATACTAGATACGCCAGAATAGATTCAAATAACCCTTTCTCCTCCCATTAATGCATAAAAATAAGCCCTAAAAAGGTTAAATAAATAAAATGCCAAGCGATGAGGCATTTGATACACTCTTTTTTCACATCGTTAAGGAGAACATCATGGCCAAGGGTAATCATAAAAAGTCACCGCAATTGAGTTTAGCCGAGCAATATCAAGCTTGTGCACGCGCATCGTTCTTTAAACGTTTTGGTGCTTACCTTTATGATCTTTTTGCACTTGCTGCGGTATTAATGTTAGCAACGGTGATCGCTCTGTTAGTTGTAGTATTGGCTAATAAGTTAGCGCTGATTGATTTAAGTTTGTATCAAGATACGGCAGATTATTTAGGTCATAGCATGATTTTTCTAGCTTATTTGAGCGCGGTTATTATCGGATTTTATTGTTACTTTTGGAGTCAGGCAGGGCAAACGATTGGTATGAAAGCTTGGCGTTTACGAGTACAAAATAGTGACGGTAGTAACATCAGTTTCACACAGTCTTTAATTAGATTATCAACGTCTGCTTTTGGTTTAGGCAATATCATGGCATTACTAAAAGATCGTAATGCTTTCCAAGACTTATGGGCAGAATGTGAAGTAGTCACTCTTAGTAAAGAATTAAATAATTGGAAAGGTTTTAAAGGCATGGCCTTTATGGACGAAGAGAAAAAAGACAGTTAAGGTCAGTTATTCGGTATTGGTGATTAATGATTATTTAACAGCTCGAATAAATAAAATTTCTAGCGTTCGAGTTAAACGAGCAGCACTGACGTAACAAACCTCTTAAAAGCCATCACTATTAACGTATTTTAAGTTGTTAATTGTGGAATATAAAAAGGCCGTTGTCTGCATCATGCAAACAACGGCCTTTTTATATTCAATGTTTTAATAAGTCACTTATGAAAAAATAAGCCACTCATTTATTATACCGATTACATTAAATAAATGATCTAAATTTTGCGCAGGAAAAATGACTTAGTTTAAGGCGTGAATTTAGCTAAATGGTTGTTCCCTTTACGAAATTTACAACGAAAAAATAAGTTATTTTAACAAGTAAAATAGATCAGTTAATTAGTGTGATTGGTATTACCTTTAGAACCTATTAACTAGCTTTGTTTTCGTAATAAATACATCGCAATGATTAAGACTAACATACTAGGTAACAGTGCGCCTAAAATAGGTGGTAAGCCAAATACTAAGCTAGCAGGCCCAAATAACTCACCGGAAACATGGAATGCAAAACCACTGGCAATACCAAAGATTAAACGAGTACCCATGGCAACAGTTCTTAACCCACCAAAGATAAACGATACTGACAATAACATCATCACCACCACGGTAAATGGTAAGACCGCTTTACGCCAAAATGTTAGCCAATAACGGCTTGCATCTTGCTCATTAGTTTCTAGGTAAGTGATATAGCTATAGATATCTTGCATCGACATCTTATCAGGCTCACTGATAATCACTTCTAATTTTTTAGGGGTTAATTCCGTTTGCCAAATATAATCAGAAAGATTTTCAACGGTAGTTTTATCATCAAAGAAGTTAGTTTTACTGACCTCTTGTAATAGCCAAGACCCTTGTTGATAAAAGGCTCTGTTGGCTAATATCGCATAGTCTAACGTTAACTCTTTAGAGAAAAAATACAGTTGTACATTGTACAATTCCGCTTTGCTGTTCATACGCCCTATGCTGACAAAAGAATCTGCATCTTTAGCCCATATTCCATATTTATTTTCTACTCGTTCAGTCCCATTTCTTAACTGATCGCGCATGAAATAAGCTTCTTTATCGGTCTTAGGTGCAACAAACTCGCCTAATAACATCACTGCGATGACCATTGGAATCGCTGTTTTTAATACCGATGACGCAATTCTAAATTTAGACATCCCAGCGGCCTGCATAACCACCAGCTCACTACTACTTGCTAATGAGCCTAATCCAATCAAAGCACCAATCAAGGCGGCCATTGGGAAAAATAGCGCAATCTCTACCGGCATTTTTAAAAGCACAAAATAAGCGGCGGAAAGTACGTCATAGTCGCCTTTCCCAACACTTTTCATCTGCTCAACAAATTTAATAATGCTACTTAAACCAATTAATACAAATAAGCTTAAAAACGTCGCTGCAAAAATAGTACGACCAATGTATCTGTCTATAATGCCCATTTATTTATCCACCTGCTGTTTTAACTTACTCGCTTTAGGTTTTTTAGGCTTAATATTAAATTTACCTATGGTTTGTAAATGCAGTACCACACCAATTGCAAAGAATAATATTTGCACCGCCCAAATGCCAAAATAAGGAATAGTACCCTCTTCAATCATGCTTTTTGCCGCACTTAATAGTAGGAAGAACGTTAAATATAAAGCTAACGCAGGCAACAGTTTTGCATAACGCCCTTGACGTGGGTTCACCTTTGCCATCGGCACAGCCATAAAAGTAATAAGCAATATAGACACTGGAATTGCGATACGCCATTGCAATTCTGCTTGTGAGCGCGCATCTTTCATACCAATTAGTTGACTAGTAGGTAACGCTTCTACACCACGTTTTTTGCTTTCAACTTCAGCATTCAGAATATGTACTTGATAAGTCGAAAACTGAGTGTTTTCAAATTCATTTTGGCCAACAATACCTGCATATCGCTGACCATCTTTTAAGGTTAACCAAGTACCATCTTTTTTATCTTCTACTTGACCTGTTTTAGCGGTGATCACAGACGGCGAAATATCACCTTCTTTTGGCCAATGCGCCGCAAAGACATTAATTAAATTTTTACCTTCTGCGTATTTTTCAACATAAACCACACCACCGTTACCCGATGATTTATGAAAGCGCCCTTCTATTAAGGTCGCAGTACCTGCATTAGATTCAGCTTCTTCAATCACTGTCATCATTTGATCTTCAGCTGTGGGTGCTAAATATAAACTATTGAAGCTTGCAAAAACAAAGGTTAACAATGATAAGGCCAATGTTGCTTTGAGTACTTTGTTAGGGCTATACCCGCAAGAAGTTAGCGCCACCATTTCACTTTCGCTGTGTAAGCGGCCATGTGCAAATAAGATCGCGAGATAAAAGCTGATCGGCAACATTAAGGTGCCTAGCGTAGGTAAATTTAGATACAAGACGGTTAATACTAAATCTGCTGGGATCACGCCATTAATGGCTTGAGCGAGAATAGTAATAAATTTTTGACTGACGAATATTAAGATTAAAACAAAGAGGACGCCAACTTGGCTTTTAAATGTTTCTAACATTAAATAACGAAGAATTATCAAGCTGATCTCCAGTGTAAAATAAGATGCTACAAAAGACGGTAAAATAGTGGATTAAGCAACCAATTTCGGTAAAATTGCTATTTTAGTAAGTTTATATTACGTTTCAAGATCCACAATGGCTTATGATAACTGCATTTTTACGAAAATAGCACAGTTAATCTCAATATAATCGTTTTAAGGATACATATGGAATTTCTAGTTAAAAGTGGTAGCCCAGAAAAACAACGTAGTGCATGCATTGTTGTTGGTGTCTTCGAACCCCGTCGTTTATCACACGCAGCTGAAGTATTAGATGAAATCAGCGAAGGTTATTTAAGTGCATTATTACGCCGTGGTGACATCGAAGGTAAAGTAGGACAAGTGTTGTTTTTACACCATGTCCCTAACGTATTAAGCGAGCGCGTTTTATTAGTTGGCTGCGGGAAAGAGCGTGAGCTAACTGAAACGCAATACAAGCAAATTATAGAAAAAACCATCACTACCTTAAATGACACCGGTGCACTTGAAGCCGTTTGTTTCTTATCAGAATTACATATTAAAGGCCGTGATAGTTATTGGGCGGTGCGTCAAGCGGTAGAAGCGACACAAGATAGCTTGTATAACTTTGACCAATTCAAAACCAATAAAGACAGTGCACGTCGCCCATTACGTAAACTGACTTTTAATATTCCAAGTCGTAAAGAATTAACACGCGCTGAATTAGCATTACAACACGGTATGGCTGTGGCAGCAGGTATGAAACTGTGTAAAGACTTAGCGAATATGCCACCTAATATTTGTACGCCTTATTATTTAAGCCAACAAGCTCAGGAGCTTGATCAACGTTTTGATAAAATAACTACAGAAATCGTTGATACTGAACAGATGCAAACATTAGGTATGAACAGCTATTTAGCGGTTGCACAAGGTTCTGCGAATCCTGCTTACATGTCAATTATGAATTATCAAGGTGGTGCAACGGATCAAAAACCGATTGTATTAGTCGGCAAAGGATTAACCTTTGACTCAGGTGGTATTTCACTTAAACCAGGCGCAGGCATGGATGAGATGAAATACGATATGGGCGGCGCAGCGTCAGTATTTGGTGCAATTCAAGCTATCGCACAATTAGATTTGCCAATTAATGTGATTGGTGTGATTGCCGGTGCTGAAAATATGCCATCAAGCAAAGCGTACCGTCCAGGTGATATTTTAACCACTATGTCAGGACAAACGGTTGAAGTATTAAATACCGATGCCGAAGGTCGTCTAGTGTTATGTGACGCACTAACCTACGTTGAGCGTTTCAAACCTGAATGTGTTGTTGATATTGCGACCTTAACCGGTGCATGTATCATGGCATTAGGCCATAACATCAGTGCATTAATGAGCCCACATAAAGGCATGGTGCATGAGATATTAAGTGCTTCAAACCAATCCGGTGACAAAGCATGGCAATTACCAATGGATGATGAGTTCCAGAAACAATTAGACAGCCCATTTGCTGATATGGCGAATATTGGTGGTCGCCCAGCGGGATCAATTACTGCTGCTTGTTTCTTATCGCGCTTTACTAAAGCTTATACTTGGGCACATTTAGATGTCGCTGGTACTGCTTGGCGTTCAGGTGCCAATAAAGGCGCGACTGGCCGTCCCGTTTCATTACTAACACAATTTGTGATTAATCGTAGTGAACAAGAATTAGCGGAAGTAGACGCTTAAATGCTCATAATAAAAGTAAGCATGGATTTATAATGAGCCAAGTCCTCTTTTATATACATTCAGAAGATGGTCTTTCGGCAACAGCTGATGCAAGTTTGCCAGCACATTTTGTGCAAGCTTGTCAGCTCGCGGCTTATTATTACCAGCAGAATAAAAAAGTATTTATTTATACTGAAAACCAGCAGGATGCATTTACTGTTGATGAGTATTTGTGGCAATTTGATGGCGATAGTTTTGTGCCACACAATTTAGTGGGTGAAGGCCCTCGATATGGCTCTCCGGTTGAAATTAGTTGGTTAGCACCACAACACCCGCGTGCGGTGTTGATTAATCTCAGCCAAAATATTCCGGAGTTTAATCTAAACTTCCAACAAATTATTGATTTTGTGCCCGCACAAGAACAGTTGAAAATTAACGCGCGCGTGCGCTACAGTGCTTATAAAAAATTAGGCCACACCCTATCTACTCAAGATGTGTTAACTGCATCTCAAGAGTCAACTAACCAGACAGAAGATAAATGATGGAAAAGACATACAACCCGAGTGCTATTGAGCAAAAAAATTACCAAACATGGGAAGAGAAAGGTTATTTCAAACCACATGGTGATACTGATAAAGAGAGCTTCTGTATCATGATCCCGCCGCCAAATGTTACCGGTAGTTTACACATGGGACATGCTTTCCAAGATACGATCATGGATACCTTGATCCGTTATCAGCGTATGCAAGGTAAAAATACCTTATGGCAAATGGGCACAGACCATGCAGGTATTGCAACACAAATGGTTGTTGAGCGTAAACTTTTCGCTGAGACAGGTCAAACACGTAAAGAATTAGGTCGTGAAACTTTTATCGAGAAAATCTGGGATTGGAAAGCTGAATCGGGTGGTAACATTTCACGTCAAATGCGCCGTTTAGGTACATCTGTTGATTGGGATCGTGAACGCTTTACCATGGATGATGGCCTTTCTGAAGCGGTTAAAAAGACCTTTGTTGATTTGTACAATGATGATCTTATTTACCGTGGTAAACGCCTGGTTAACTGGGATCCTAAATTACAAACTGCGATTTCAGATTTAGAAGTAGAAAATAAAGATGTTAAAGGGTTTATGTGGCATTTCCGCTACCCGTTAGCAAATGGCGTAAAAACAGCCGATGGTAAAGACTACATCGTAGTCGCAACCACTCGCCCAGAGACAGTATTAGGCGATACGGGTGTTGCTGTTAATCCTGAAGATCCACGTTATAAAGACCTTATCGGTCAAACTATTTTATTGCCTTTCGTTAATCGTGAAATCCCAATTATTGGTGACGACCACGCCGATATGGAAAAAGGCACCGGTTGTGTGAAAATCACACCAGCTCATGACTTTAATGACTATGAAGTAGGTAAACGTAACAAACTACCGATGATCAATGTATTAACGTTTGAAGCCTGTATCCGTGAAAGTGCAGAAGTATTTAATACTAATGGCGAAAAGAGTGATGATTACTCAGCGGATATTCCAGCACAATTCCAAGGCTTAACACGTGAAGTAGCGCGTAAGTTAGTAGTTAGTGAATTAGATGCGTTAGGTTTATTAGAAGAAGTTAAAGACCACGATTTAACCGTGCCTTATGGTGACCGAGGTGGTGTTGTTATTGAGCCAATGCTAACGGACCAATGGTATGTACGTGTTGCACCTCTTGCTAAGACAGCAACAGAAGCAGTTGCTAATGGTGATATTAAATTTGTACCGCAGCAATATGAAAATATGTACAACTCATGGATGAATGACCTAAATGATTGGTGTGTTTCACGTCAATTATGGTGGGGACATCGTATTCCAGCTTGGTATGACGAAACAGGTAAAGTTTATGTTGGTCATGATGAAGCCGCGGTTCGTGCTGAACATAACTTAGATGATAGTGTTGTTTTAATCCAAGATGATGACGTATTAGATACGTGGTTCTCTTCAGGTCTTTGGACGTTCTCAACACTCGGCTGGCCAAACCAAACCATGGATCTTAAAACCTTCCACTCTACTGATGTATTAGTAACCGGTTTTGACATCATCTTCTTCTGGGTTGCACGTATGATCATGATGACCATGCACTTTATGAAGAATGAAGATGGTACACCACAAGTACCTTTTAAAACGGTTTATGTAACAGGCCTAATTCGCGATGAGAATGGCGATAAGATGTCTAAATCTAAAGGTAACGTATTAGATCCTTTAGATATGATTGACGGGTTAGATCTAGAAAGCCTAGTGACTAAGCGTACTGGCAACATGATGCAACCACAACTTGCTAAGAAAATTGAAAAAGACACGCGTAAAACCTTCGCTAACGGTATTGAAGCACATGGTACCGATGCACTTCGTTTCACTCTAGCGGCAATGGCATCAACGGGTCGAGATATCAACTGGGATATGAATCGTCTTGAAGGTTACCGTAACTTCTGTAACAAGTTATGGAACGCAAGCCGTTATGTATTAATGGATGCAGAAGAACAAGATTTTGGTTTTGGTGAGAACAAAGCAATGCAATTTAGCCTTGCAGATCGTTGGATCCAAGGTCAATTACAAAATATGATCAAAGAATTCCGTCAAGCATTAGATACCTATCGTTTCGATATCGCAGCAAATATTTTATACGATTTTATCTGGAATGAATTCTGTGGTTGGTACTTAGAATTAACCAAACCTGTTTTATTCAAAGGGAGTGAAGAGGAGCAACGTGGTACACGTAATACTTTAATTAATGTATTAGAAACGTTATTACGTGTTGCACACCCAATGCTACCGTTTATGACCGAAGAGATTTGGCAACGTGTTAAAGCCATCACAGGTCAAGGTGGTGATACCATCATGCTTGAAGCTTACCCAGAATATGATGCCACACAAGTTGATGAACAAGCGGTTGCAGACCTAGAGTGGGTTAAGCAAGTGATTGATGCAGTGCGTAACATTCGTGGTGAAATGGATATTAGCCCGAAAGTTCCGCTTAACGTGTTAGTGAAAAATGCAAGCGCTGAAGACACGCGTCGTTTTGCCGATAACGAAGCTTTCTTGGGTGCGTTAGCTAAATTAGAAACCGTTACCTTTGTTGCGGAAGGCAAAGAAACGCCAGCTTCAGTTACGGCACTAGTTGGTGAATTAGAGCTGTTAATTCCGATGGCTGGATTGATAGATGCGGAAGCAGAGCTAGCGCGTTTAGCGAAACAGCTTGAAAAAGCTAAAAAAGAGTTAGATAAAGTATCAGGAAAACTCAGTAACGAGCGTTTTGTTAGTAATGCACCTGAAGCGGTTATTATTAAAGAAAAAGCAAAGCAGGCTGAATACCAAACAACCTGTGACAAGTTGAATGCACAAATTGAGACTATTAAAGCGTTATAATACTAATCGCTATCATCCAATAATATTGATTCAACATAAATAATAAAAAGGGAGCTTATTTCAAGTTCCCTTTTTTATGCCGCTACTTTTTATAGTAGTCCTTATTTATACAGAATTTTATTTCGAAACAGGTTTGCCTACTTAAAGTTTTAAGTTTTAAGTTTTAAGTTTTAAGTTTTAAGTTTTAAATTACCTTGGCGCTTTATGATTGAGCTTGCCCTACACTGCATAATAAAAAAGATAATATTAATCATAAAAAAAACAAATAAAAGAAATAAAATCAAAACCTTAGCATTTATTTAACAAACCATTAAATATATAAAGCTCAGCCATAAAAATTCCCCTACACTGCTTCTTCCTTGACCACCCTACTAGAATTTTAATGATATTATTATGCATAATCTAAAACACTTTATGTTGTCTATACTGATATTGTTATTGGGAATTTTTCCTTCATTGGTTAGTGCTCAAGATCAACGACAACATTTGCTACCTCCAGAAAAAATTATCGTTTGGCGTCATACCATCGATAATCCTTCTGCGATCATTATGGACACGTTAACAAGAGCACTTGATATTACCCGTGATGAATACGGTGACTATGAAATTATTCCCTCCATGCAAATGGAACAAGGGCGAGCCGTTAAAAAATTATCTAAGGAATATAAAGGTAAACTAGATATAGCGTATTTCCCTACGACTGCAGAACGTGAGGAACGCGCAATTCCTATTCGCATTCCTCTCATTGGCGGGCTAATGGGATATCGATTATGTTTAATTAAAGAAAATAACCAATATAAATTTTCTAATATTAATGACATACAAGACTTTATTGACCAAGGTTTAACCATAGGGCAACATCAAGATTGGCCCGACAGTATAATATTAAGAAACAATGGGTTAAAAGTAAGCACTACCCATAAATATTCTTTATTGTTTGAGCAATTAAATAAGCAACGTTTTGATTGCTTCTTACGTGGTGTCAATGAGATAAATGATGAATATGCCCAGCACTCGAATGCACGCTTTGCGATTGAAAATAGCTTATTAATACACTACCCCTATTTGACCTTTTTTTTCGTCAATGAACAACGCCCTGAATTAGCAGAAAGACTAACAATAGGGTTAAGACGCTTACAAGAAAATGGCACATTAACCAAACTATTAGATCATTACTACAAGGATCGTCTTAACAAGCTGCATTTATATAGTCGTAAAATTCTCTACCTCGATAATACATTGATATCAGATCAATCATTACAATCGATGACGGTCATACCTTGGTTATAAACTCTACGGCATCAGTAATACCTTGTTATCAGATCAATCATTACGATCAATGACTGTCATACCTTGGTTATAAACTCTAAGGCATCAGTAATAATAACCACTCCAGCATCAACAATAGCAATAAAATTTGATTGTACTTACTGGTTGAATTTAAGATCCTATATATTGGCTAATTTATCCGCTTTCAGTGCACCGTAAAAGTGCGCCATATCATGTTAATGCATCTATTTTCTTCATTATCGATAAAAAAATAACTATGATATAGTGAAAATCTTTCTATCTAACTGTTTTAAAATAAATTTATGTTAATGGCGTAAATTTTGCTTAATTTTTATTTATGATCTTTAGGCAACCTAAGTTAATATGATAAACTCTCCAACCTATTGATTAATTAAATAAATTTCAAGCACGTGAAAATAAGTAACACACAAAGAGATAAATTATTTTAATCGGTTAAATGTTAAGCAATTTTCCCACAGCTTATTTGTTCATTAATAGAAGTAGTATGACGGAAATTAAGTGAGCAATTTTGATTTTATCTGGAAATGTAATATTCAAGAGTATTGCTTCTAATTAAAAGTAGATGTTTTCAAAGTAGATCGCACATTAAAGTATTAGTTTCGTTTTACTGATAAATTTACTGTATACATAACAAGCTTAAACAAAATATTAAATAAATTAAACAAAGGAACTTATATATGTTTATAAAAAAACTAGCGCTTACAGCAATTGCTGGCGCGACCCTAATGGCCACATCAGCAATCGCTGAAACTAAACATGTTGTAATTGGCACAGGCGGCCAAACAGGTGTTTATTATCAAGTGGGTGGTGCAATTTGTCGCTTAGTAAATAAAGGATCTGCTGAGCATGAAATCAACTGTACACATAAAACAGGTGGTTCTGTAACAAATATCAATGGTCTGCGTTCTGGTGACTTAGATATGGGTGTTGCGCAATCAGATTGGCAATACCATGGTTACAATGGCACAGCGCCAGAGCAATTCCCTAACGGTGCTTTTAAAGAATTACGTTCAGTATTCTCAGTACATGCTGAACCGTTCACGGTTGTTGCTCGTGCAGACTCTGGTATCAAAACATTTGCAGACCTAAAAGGTAAAAAAGTAAATGTCGGTAATCCAGGTTCTGGCCAACGCGGAACAATGGAAGTATTGATGGGTAAAATGGGCTGGACAATGGACGATTTCGCTGTTGCTTCAGAACTTAAATCATCAGAACAAGCCGCAGCTTTATGTGATAGTAAAGTTGATGCAATTATCTTTACAGCGGGCCATCCAAACGGTTCAATCAAAGAAGCAACTACTTCTTGTGATGCTATCTTAATCCCTGTTGATAATGCTGAAGCACAAAAACTAGCTGCTGATAATCCATATTATGCAATGACATCTATCCCAGGTGGCATGTATAAAGGAACTGATACAGATACAACAACATTTGGTGTAGCAGCAACATTTGTAAGTTCAACAAAAACAGACTCTGAAACAATTTACCAAATGGTGAAATCTGTATTTGAAAACTTTAAACGCTTTAAGAAAATGCACCCTGCTTTTGCTCACCTAAAAGAGAGTGACATGATCAGTAAAAACTTATCAGCACCTTTACATGATGGCGCTGTTCGTTACTACAAAGAACGTGGTTGGATGTAATCCGTTAAGTTAATATAGTAACCTCAAAGCAGAAGTTTGTGACTTCTGCTTTGTTCGTTTTAAAAGCGAATATACCCAAGCCATTTTCATTTAATCAAAAAGCTAGCTTAATCAAAAAGCTAGCTTAATCAAACAATAAAAATGAATGTTGTTTGGGTATAAATAACCACAATACCGACAAACAATACCATCAAACATTACACTGTATTTTAGATAGGACATTCACTATGAATCAACACAGTCCCAGTGACACACAAATGAGTGATGAAGATTTACAAGATCTTGTTGCTTCTAACGATACAGGCGGACGAAATCCGACCAATAATAACGTATTAAAGCTAATGGCGGGCGTTGCACTCGTCTGGTCACTATTTCAAATTTGGATAGCATCACCACTTCCCTTTACTATTGGTTGGGGTGTTTTCTCAAGTAGTGAGGCGCGCTCTATTCATTTAGGCTTTGCTTTATTTCTTGGTTTTCTAGCCTACCCAGCCTTTAAAAACTCCCCTCGCGACCATATTCCAATGGCTGACTGGCTGTTGGCAGGTTTGGGCTGCTTATGTGCACTTTATCCGTTTTTAGCCGACTCTGCGTTGGCAGAAAGCCTTTTTGGTATGCGTTTAAGTAATCGTCCTAGCGCACCAAAACCTTTCGATATTGCCGTTGCCATAGCCGGTATGTTGATATTACTAGAAGCAACAAGGCGTGCCCTTGGTCCACCATTAATGGTGGTTGCAATGGTCTTCCTTTGTTATACCTTTTTAGGCCCTTACGCACCGGGACTTATTGCCTGGAAAGGCTCTACTTTTGGTGGAATAATGGATCATCAATGGTTATTCTCTGAAGGTGTTTTTGGTATTGCTTTAGGTGTATCCACCGACCTTGTATTCCTATTTGTATTATTCGGCGCTTTATTAGATCGCGCTGGCGCAGGTAACTACTTTATTAAAGTTGCTTTTTCATTAATGGGGCACCTTCGTGGTGGGCCAGCAAAAGCTGCAGTTGTAGCATCAGGCATGACCGGACTTATATCAGGTTCATCGATTGCAAACGTGGTAACAACAGGTACCTTTACAATTCCAATGATGAAACGAGTAGGTTTCTCTTCAGAAAAAGCGGGAGCAATTGAAGTTGCCTCTTCTGTAAATGGTCAAATAATGCCACCTGTGATGGGTGCAGCTGCCTTCTTAATGGTGGAGTATGTCAATATTCCGTATTTTGATGTGGTTAAACATGCCTTTTTACCGGCTATTATTTCTTATATTGCTTTAGTTTATATCGTTCATTTAGAAGCGATGAAATTAAACATGCAAGGTTTGACTCGAGAAGATAGCGGTAAAACAGTTAAAGATGTGTTGATATCTTGGGCAATGACACTGCTGCCAATTATTGCATTAGCTGGTGGAGCCTTTTACTTATCTGAGCTTTATCACTTGCTCGCAACCCCTCAAGCTCGTCTTGCTGCAGTGGTTGCTGTGATCGCAATACAGTACGGTGTTTTAAAAGCCGTCAAAGCGAAAGTCAGCGAAGAAAAAATTGCCAAAACGATTTCAACGGGCGCGATTGTATTAGGTAATATAGTGATTGGTGCTTTTGCACTGTTCTTTTTAATTAATACATTAAAAGAGAATGTCGACTCAGAAATAATGGTCTGGGTTGTCTCTGCTTTAGTTCTTGTTGCCTACCTGATACTTGCAAAAATTAGTTCCGCTTACCCAGACCTAGTGATGGACGATCCGAACTCACCGGTATTAACATTGCCAGAAACAGGTCCTACGGTGAAATCAGGGTTACACTTTTTACTACCCGTTGTCGTTTTGATCTGGTGTTTAATGATCGAGCGTAATTCGCCAGGGCTTTCTGCATTTTATGCAACAACCTTGATGATATTTATTCTTCTAACGCAACGTTTCCTATTTGCTTTTTATCGTAAGGCCGACACAAGTAATAAATTTAAACTTGGTTTCAATGAGTTAACTGATGGTTTGATCATGGGCGCGCGAAACATGATTGGTATCGCTATTGCTACAGCGGCTGCGGGTATTATCGTTGGAGCTGTATCGCAAACTGGCGTTGGTTTAAAATTAGCTGCGCTAGTAGAGTACCTCTCGATGGGCCATATTATGCTAATGCTGCTTTGGACAGCAGTGCTTAGTTTAATACTAGGAATGGGCTTACCAACCACAGCAAACTACATTGTTGTATCGTCATTACTTGCTCCGGTTATTGTTAGCCTTGGCCAGCAAAATGGACTTATTGTTCCGTTAATTGCGGTGCATATGTTTGTGTTTTACTTTGGTATTATGGCCGATGTAACTCCCCCCGTAGGGCTTGCATCCTTTGCTGCTGCTGCCGTATCAGGAGGGGATCCAATGAAGACCGGCTTTATTGCCTTCTTCTATTCACTGCGTACAGCGTTGTTACCTTTCCTATTTATTTTCAATACTGACTTATTGTTAATCGATATTAACTTTATACAGGGCATATTTATATTCATTACCGCCACCATGGCAATGCTTATATTTACTGCGGGTACTCAAGGTTACTTCATGGCGAAGTCTAAAATATGGGAGTCTTTTGCACTAATTATCATTGCGTTTACATTATTCCGTCCAGGCTTCTGGATGGATTATGTTGTTCCACCATATGAAGAGCATGCAGGCAGTGAATTAGTCTCTTCAATGGCCGAAGTAGCCCCCGGTACAGAGCTTCGTATTTTAGTTAATGGCCAAAATGATGTCGGTGACCCAGTGACATTAACTATGTTAATGACCGTAGGTGAAGGCGAAACAGGCGAAGATCGTCTGGAAGACTATGGATTAGAGTTACTCGCTCAAGATGACGGTTCAATAATGGTTGATGGTGTTGGATTTGATAGTACAGCTGAAAAAGCCGGCTTCGATTTTGACCAAATCATTGTTGATGTAGGTATTCCGGCTGAACGTCCAAGTAAAGAGTGGTTCTATATTCCAGCACTACTCTTATTAGGATTTATTGTCGTTATACAACGTAGACGTCGCGATTTAGAAGCCGATACGACACCTGAAACAAAGAGTATTAATGTATAAGTGATAGGTCATTTTTATGGCCTATTTTCTGACTACCTGCACTTGAATCTAAGCGCTTAATACAAGTATTTATGTTAATAGCTTCTTCATATTTAAAAGCCTTGATTGCCATTGCCAATCAAGGCTTTTTTGTTTTAGTGGAGTCATATTTAAAGTTTAACTTATTTGTATTCGTAAATTTATATTATTCTCGTTCCACATCTTCTGTGTGGAAATCGTATTTTTTGTATGAGTTTGCTTTAAGCTTCAGCTCGTCTGTGCTCGTCGAGGCAGCTTGATAATTATTAACTGTGATTTCGCCTTGTCGGCGACACTCCTTTCTCTTATCAGAAGAGAAAGGCGGCAAAGAGACTGACACCGGATCGTTTTCTGATCCAAGTAATAAACTCCTTTTATAACGCACCAGTTCATACAGCACATCCTTGTGCTGAATGAACTTAAGCCAAACGTCCTGTTTGGTTTTGCTAAAAGAAGTTGATGACATGGGAAAACTTTACGGTGGTGTTGCACGTCCACAATGAGTTGATGTTTTATTGTGGCTTAGCTATATGTATGCCAGTTTACTTTAAGTTTCAGCTCGTCTGTGTTCGTCGAGGCAGTTTGATAATTATTAACTGTGATTTCGCCCTGTCGGCGACACGCCTTTTTCTTATCAGAAGAGAAAGGCGGCAAAGAGACTGACACCGGATCGTTTTCAGATCCAATCTAAACCAGCATTTTAAACGCACCATTTCAGGATGGCCGTCCGTGGCCATTCTGACATTATCGCAAACGTCCTGTTTGCGATTGCTAAAATTGCCAGTTTAGCTTGGGAAAACTTTGCGGTGGGCATGTTGTAGCCACATTGAGTGATTTTTTATCATGGTAGTTTTATCAGTTCTGAGTAGGGATGGTAAGTGATTGTTTTGGTGAAGTTTGTTGGTACTTGGCTCGTCTGCGCTCGTCGATGCAGTTTGATCATTATTAACGTTGGTTTCGCCCTTGCGGCGACCCTACTTTCTTTTATCAGAAAAGAAAGTAGGCAAAGAAACTGACACCGGATCGTTTTCTAATCCAAGTAATAAAATCCTTTTATAACGCACCAGTTCATACAGTACATCCTTGTGCTGAATGAACTTAAGCCAAACGTCCTGTTTGGTTTTGCTAAAAGGAGTTGATGACTTGGGAAAACTTTACGGTGGTGTTGCACGTCCACGATGAGTTGATGTTTTATTGTGGCTTAGCTATATGTCTGCCAGTTTGCTTGGGGTTTTAGCTCGCCTGCGCTCGTCGTGGCTACTTACAGTGAGAAAGTCAGCTCGTCTGCGCTCGTCGTGGCCGTTTGATCATTATTAACTGTGATTTCGCCTTGTCGGCGACACGTCTTTCTCTTATCAGAAGAGAAAGGCGGCAAAGAGACTGACACCGATTCGTTTTCTGATCCAAGTAATAAACTCCTTTTATAACGCACCAGTTCATACAGCACATCCTTGTGCTGAATGAACTTAAGCCAAACGTCCTGTTTGGTTTTGCTAAAAGTAGTTGATGACTTGGGAAAACTTTACGGTGGTGTTGCACGTCCACGATGAGTTGATGTTTTATTGTAGCTTAGCTATATGTCTGCCAGTTTGCTTGGGGTTTTAGCTCGCCTGCGCTCGTCGTGGCTACTTACAGTGAGAAAGTCAGCTCGTCTGCGCTCGTCGAGGCAGTTTGATAATTATTAACTGTGATTTCGCCCTGTCGGCGACACGTCTTTATCTTATCTGAAAAGAAAGCTGATAATGATGTAACCATATTGAGCTTTTTATCTTTTGTGATTATCGAGACAACGTGAGTATCACTAGCAGTTACTTTCTTTAATAGTAGCAGCTCTGCTTACTATTCCAATTACTCATACCCCTTCACTTTAATTACTTTGTCTGTTTAATAAAAATAGACCAAAATCAGGATTACTTTCTTTTATAACCAAGCAACCTGCGGATACTTACTTGCTCAGGTAATTGGATATATACAACAAGGGTTATCCGCTAATGACACATGTATTTCATCGCCACTGCCATGCCAAACTTCCTTCTATTGCTTCGGGCGAAGGGGTTTATTTATTTGATACTGAAGGTAAACAATATTTAGATGGTTGTGGAGGCGCTGCTGTATCTAATTTAGGGCATAACCACACCGCAGTTAAAGATGCGATTAAACAACAACTCGATGCAATACCGTTCGCGCATACAGGTTTTTTTACCAACCAAGCAAGTGAAGATCTCGCTACAATATTAACAGACTTAGCGCCTGATCCTCTCAATCATGTTTATTTTGTAAGCGGTGGTTCAGAAGCAGTAGAGTCGGCATTGAAGATGGCTCGACAGTATTTTGTTGAAATAGGAAAACCACAAAAAACACAGTTCATTGCGAGACGACAAAGTTATCATGGTAATACTTTAGGCGCATTAGCTGTTGGTGGTAACGAATGGCGCAAGGAACCTTTTAGACCCTTACTTTCATCGGTTCATCATATCTCCCCTTGTTACGCCTATCGAGATCAAAGAGAGAATGAAACAGAGCTAGACTATTCAATACGCGTAGCCAATGAGCTAGAGATAAAGATACTTGAAGTTGGAGCTGACAATGTGATGGCATTTGTCGCCGAGCCAGTGGTCGGAGCAACCACAGGTGCCGTGCCAGCAACGGAAGGTTACTTTAAACGTATACGTGAAATTTGTGACCAATATGATGTACTTTTAATTCTTGATGAAGTGATGTGTGGCATTGGCCGCACGGGTACCTTTTATGCATTTGAACAAGATAAAATAATTCCAGACTTAGTGACCATGGCCAAAGGACTAGGCGCAGGTTACCAACCTATCGGCGCAGTGGTTGCAAGCAGTAAGATTTATGATGCTATCGCTAATGGCAGTGGTTTTTTTCAACATGGTCATACCTTTATGGCCCACCCGATGGCATGCGCATCAGCCTTAGCAACTATCAACACTATTCTAGATGAACATTTATTAGAGAGGGTGAGCGAACAAGGTAAGAAGCTAAAAAACAAGCTTCAGATGGCACTTCAGTCTTTACCTTATGTCGGTGATATAAGAGGACGAGGACTCTTTTTAGGCGTTGAATTAGTCGCAGATAAGTCTACAAAAAAACCATTAGCAAGCAGTACTGAAGCGAATAAAAAAGTGAAGAACATTGCAATGCAACATGGCTTAATGTGTTATCCAATGGCGGGGACTATAGACGGGAAACAAGGTCATCATATTTTAATTGCGCCACCTTTTATTATTAATGATGAACAGCTTGATGAATTAGTCAGTAAATTAACCTCTGCTTTAATTGAAGCAGCTAAGGGATGGGTATAAATATGCAAACTATCAATGATAAAGTAGCGATTATTGTTGCCCCTAATGGCGCAAGAAAAACCAAACAGGATCATCCTGCTTTGCCAATAACGACCGCAGAAATCGTTGCTGACGTAATTGCATGCCGAGATGCAGGTGCAGCCATGGTGCATTTACACGCAAGGGATAAAAATGGCCTACATTCTTTGGCGATTGACGATAATCTATTAACTCAAGAGGCAGTCAAAGCCGCGGTTGGTGACAGTGTGATCGTGCAGCTAACCACTGAAGCAATTGGCCAATATACACCGCAACAACAAATGCAACTAATCAAAGAAACAACGCCTGAAGCTGCTTCGTTTGGGCTCAATGAGCTTATTCCCGATGACTCTTACTTACCAGAGGCAGAAAAATTCTTCAATTGGGTTGCTGATAGCGGCATGATTGCACAATATATTTTGTATTCGACTGCAGATTTAACACGTTATTTTAGTTTAGTTAAACAGGGGATCTTAGCGAATAAAAACCACCATCTGCTATTTGTTTTAGGGCGATACCATAAAGATTTATTATCTTCACCTAGAGACTTATTGCCCTTTTTAAAGCAACCTGATTTTCTGCAATTAATGGAAAGTGGTGAAAAACGCTGGGCGGCTTGTGCCTTTGGGCCGAGTGAGCAAAAATGCTTATTTAGCGCAATGTTAATGGGCGCGGATATTCGAGTAGGATTTGAAAATAACCTGCATAATAGCCATGGTGCAAAGGCACATAGCAATGCACAACAAGTAACGGATATTAAAGCGTTAACCAGTTTACTGAATATAGATCTTCATAATGCACACAGTTTCCGTAAAGCCTTGTTAAGTTAAGCTAGGTTAAGCTGAGTTAGGCTAAGCTAAATGAGCTTAGCTCTGTTCAAAATAGCGTAAATCGATCTTCAAAACAAAATTTTCAAATCAAAACCTTCAAAACAAAAAAGAAAGTGTAGTTATTCAGTACTTTCTTTTTCCCTTAACCTTTTCATTTCGCTTTCTTCACCTAGCCTAGCTACTTTAATTACAATCCTTACCCAAGCGATGGCTCAACCACCGACTGAATTCATAAATTTTTCTGGAAGAGAGCCTGTAACTAGGCACAAAAACATAATAACCATAACTGGTTTGCATCGACAAATTAAGCGGGTTGACTAAATCGCCACTTTGTAACGCGCCTTCGACCATAAAATCAGGTAATAAAGCTACACCTAACCCATCTTTTGCCGCTTCTAAAGACATATAAAAATGCTCAAAACCAGTGGCACTATATTGACTGCTATAAACTAACCCTTTGTATTTTTTAAATTGTTCCCAGAGGTGAGGACGAGTGATATGTGGGATCAAAGCTTGCTTTTTAATGTCTTCAATACACGTTATCGGATTATTCATCATTAACTCGGGAGAAGCGACTAATACAAGACATTCACGTCGTAATAGAGTCGCATTTTCATAATGCGCTGAGATAGGTAAGCAACGAATAGAAAGATCGCTATCGCCGTTAGTTTGATTGATTGGACCATCACCAGTTTTGATACTGACTTGAATTTTGTTATTTAAATGATGGAACGCTTCAATACGAGGGACTAACCATAAGCTTGCAAATGAAGGTGTTACATTTAATGTTAGTACTTCTTGGGCATGATCTTTTGTGTTCAAACTCGTGGTTGCATATTGAATTATTTCAAGGGCTTCTATGATTTTAGGGAGATAACTTTCACCAGCCGAAGATAATTTAATACCATTAAGGTGCCGACTGAATAGAGGTTGTTGTAATTGCTGTTCTAACACGGATATTTGTTTACTCACAGCACCTTGAGTAACAAACAACTCTTTTGCCGCTTTTGAAAAACTCAAGTTATTAGCAACGGCAACAAAGGTTCGTAAAGCTTTTATTGAGGGTAAGTTGGCTTCATTAAGCATCACGTTTCACCATACGAACAATTAATGTTAGGCAGAGGAATTAGCAAAGAAGAAATAGCATTAAAATTCAGCCGCTCACCAATCTGATTAAAGATAAACGACCTCGTTAATGTAATATAACCGTTACCAATCGCGATGCTTTCTTCAGCAAGTTATGAGGTAAGCATCTTAGTTGTTAGCAAATAAGGGTAACGGGTATAAGTTTAACCTTGTGGTTTTACAACTAACACATGTACAGGTGAGTTTTGTACCACTTTACTAGCAACAGAACCTAACATAACCTTATCTACCTTTGAACGTTTATGGCTAGGCATAATGATCAAATCTACTTTCAATTTTTCTGCATATTTGATGATCGTTTTATATGCTTTACCTTCTGCAACATAGGTTGTGTAATCAATTTTTTCTTTCATTTGTGATTCAGCAAATTTAGCCAACTGTGTTTTTATATCAGCTTTCATTTTTTGTGCTGCATCTTTAGGAAAGTAAGTCGCAACCATTGACATATGCACGCCTGGTAAAACGGTTAAAAGATGTATATGGGCATCGGTATTTTTACCATACCAAATAGCGAGTTGCACAGCTTTATCTGAAAAGCCTTTTTCATTTAAATCGATAGGAACAAGGATATTTTTATACATAATTTTTACTCTTATTTGGGAGTAGCAGAATCTGAATTTTACGTAACAAGTATATGAACAATACAGCCATATAGAAAGGGAAAGTTAGATCCTAAAGTGTTTAATTTGAACTAGCTTTTACTGTTAAAACTGAAAAGGAAAAATTTGTCCCTAATTATTCGTGTGCCACACTTTTTAATAAACGATCCATCGCTCTATATGTTAACGCTTCGCATAAGTGTGCTTTTGAAATGTCAGGTTGGGCGTGAAGATCGGCAATGCTTCTTGCCACTTTTAACAGGCTATGCCAAGCACGAATCGACAAGCCCATTTTCTCAATCGCTTGCTCCAAAAACAAGGCATCTTGCTGGCTTAATATACAAAACTCATTGATTTCCTGGCTAGACAAATAATGGTTTAACTTGCCCTGACGCTGAAGCTGAATTTGCCTTGCTTTTAACACTCTTTCTTTTACATCACAGCTCTTTTCAGTTAAGTTTTTTGCACCTTGCTGAGATTCCGCCAACATGCCTTTAGGCAATAATGGCACCATTAGCGACAGAGAAAATCGATCTAAAAAAGGGCCTGACAAACGATTTAGATAGCGTAATATTTGGTCCGGCGTACTGCGCCTTAAATTTCCAGATATATGACCGCAAGGGCTCGGATTCATGGCTGCAATGAGTTGAAAATGTGCGGGAAAGGTAACTTGGTTAGCCGCTCTTGAAATAGTTACGTCATGTGTTTCCATTGGCTGGCGCAAACTGTCCAACACTTGCCTTGGGAATTCAGGTAGTTCGTCAAGGAATAAAACGCCATGGTGAGATAAGGAAATTTCTCCCGGCTTAGGCTTCCCTCCGCCTCCAACTAATGCAACAGCCGATGCACTATGATGTGGCGCACGATAAGGAGGTAAAAACCAATCGTCACGTTGTTTACCACAGACGGAATAAACCGCAGCGGTCTGTAAAGCTTGTTCCTCTTCTAAATTAGGTAAAAGCGTCATAAAACGCTCAGCAAGCATACTTTTACCTGTTCCCGGAGGACCAATTAACAGCTAGTTATGCTATTATCCTACCAACAAGCATAAAAACGGATTTTAGCAATGAAAAAAGCTTACTCATATATACGCTACTCATCACCTCAACAAGCGAAAGGTGATAGTTTTAGACGACAATTTTCAGCAACACAGGCGTATTGTGAGAAGAACGGATATGAGCTTGATACTGAATTAGCAGTTTATCAAGAACTTGGTGTTTCTGGTGTGGATGGAGATCAGGAAAATCTTAAAAGGTTCATTGCCGATTGTGAAGTTGGTAAAGTAGGAAAAGGTTCTTTGTTAATAGTCGAAAACCTTGATCGGCTATCACGCAAAAAGATTAATAAGGCTATGCGTCAATTCCTACACTTGCTTGATTATGTCGATATTTACACACTTCAAGACAAAAAACTCTATTCCCAAAATGATGATGTTGATAGTGAAACTCAACTTTTAGACGTAATGACAAGTCTCATAGTTATGAGCCGAGCTTATGAAGAATCAGCAACGAAGAAAAAACGTTTAAAAGAAAGCTGGGACGAAAAAAGAAAAAATATTAATACTACAAAGCTGACTTCTTTAATACCTCACTGGTTAGAATTATCAGAAGATCGAACAAAATTTCATATAAAAAGCGATAAAGTAAAAATAATAAAATACATTTACGATAAATCTATCAATGGAATGGGTGTTTCTCAGCTCATAAGGCATTTAAACGAGAACTTAACCCAATTCCCTACCCCAACAACTAAAAGTAAATTATGGGCTAGGACAAGCCTCTCACGTATCCTAACAGATAGATCTGTATTAGGTGAATATCAGCCACATATCGGAAAACATAACGGGATCGGTGATAAAAAGCGCAAGCCGTTAGGCGATCCAATCCCAGATTATTATCCACAGATAATTGATGAAGAAACATTTCTAAAGGCTCAAATAGCAAGAAAAAGCCGAGTTATAGGACGAGGTAAAGTTAACCGAAACAAGTTTTCTAACTTATTTCGCAATATTTTGCGTTGTGGCTATTGCGATGGAAAAGTTGAATATGTAGATAAAGGAGATGGTTCAAGAGGTGGTAAGTATCTAACTTGTGCCAATGCAAAGCGTGGCGGTGAGTGCTCTCATAACAAACATTACAAATATCTTTCATTAGAGCTAATGCTATTACACCTTACGACAGAAAATGGCTTTATGCCTAAGCCTGAAGCACCAACAGAGTTAAATCTAAGACTTACAAAACTGCAAGATCTTAACGAAAAAGCAGAATCTCAGCTTAATTTTCTGTTAGAAGATGATTTTACAATCCCCACTATCAAAGAAAAAATCAGAAAATTATCAAAAGAAATAGAGCAATACAGATCAGAAATTGAAGACATTGAAAACAAAATTTTAACGTTCAAACCTGATTATACATATAAAGACTTATATAGAAATGTAATTATAGAAGATGATCCAATTTTATTATCATCCAACAGAATGACTTTCAATAGCTATTTATCTAAAAAAATAGAATCGGCATATTTATTTAATGATTATAGCAATTTCATTTTATTCAAGATGAAAGATCAATATGTCCATACCGTTATCATTGATGAACAATATAACTTTGGTGGTTGTTCATTGCCAAATAATAATATGACACATAAGCGTTTAAATGGTGAACCGACACCAATAGATGAAATGATATGGAATATACAAAAGAACTTTTTAACACTAATTGATGAGAGTAAGGATATAAAAACTATAAAAATAGATAATTACTTAAAAAGAATTAATAAGTTGATCAGTAAAATAATTATAAAACAGGAACTTGAACTATTTAATCAGATCTTATTCCAAATTGAAAAAGCTAGTAAATTATTACAAAATGAACTACGTAAAACCCAAAACGGATAACCAGAGCGCCCGCTAGGGCATCTTCGGGGGTATCAGGGGGGACAAGCCCCCCTGCAAAACAAAAAACAATGCCAATTATCTACAAAAAACACATCCAAAAGAGTATTAAAAAAGCCCTTATAAAAAGAATAGATAGAAACAATACTAGGCTGAACTGGATTTTTTACTTAAATCTGGGGAATATTTCCACGTCAAAATAAAAATCAATATAGCGAACTTAACTACATTTAATAGTTAAGTTAATTATATGATATAGTTAACTTGACTACATTGAAAGCAACCGACATAGTTAAGTAAGTTATTTAATATAGTGATAAGAAATTATATTAATGGTATTTATTGTTAATATAAAGGTATCAAAATAAAGTTATATTATATAGTTGACAAAACTTATATTAATGATATTAAAAATACATAAGATAAATAAAAGGAGAAATAATATGGAAAAGAAAAAAGTTAACACAGGTGCAAGATTAAAAAAAAATAGAAAAGAATTAGAATCAATATTTGAAGACCGTAAAGCTTCTGAAAGTGATTTTTTAAAGAGCAAAAACACTTTTTATAATAAAATTAGCGTTGATGACTTTGGATATGTTCATAACAGCGAAGAAGCAACCTCAAAAGTACCACAAGAGCGTCCTTTCATAAAACTATATGTTGATGACGTAGTTGTACTTAAAGGTGCACCTGCTAGCTGTAAAGGTGTTTTGTTTGCACTTTTAAGGTTCTTAAAATATGACAATTGGATTATTTCATTAAACAAATATGACAAAGAACAAATACAAAAAGAAGTTGGCTTTGCAACTCTACAACAAGTAACTACTGCTTTATCTGATTTGAAAAAATCGGGAATATTAATGGCTGTATATAGTGCTGAAGGAAAACCGCAGAGAGGAGTTTTTGAGCTAAATCCTTATTTATTTGGTAGAGGTGATTGGAAAAATAATTTTGCAAATCGTAGCACTCAAAAATTATCAGTATTATATAACGGAAATGGAATTGATAACAAAAAGCAAAAAGAAGTAATTAATGAAGATGCGATTATTGAATTTATTAAAGATGAAAAAGATGAAGAAAAGAAAAAAGATGCAATTTCAATGCTTTACAAGCTCCGAGGGGCTAAAGAAGTTATTTTTAATGAGGATGGCACTATTACAATTATAGAAGGAGAAAATTATGAACACAAAGTATAAAATTGATTTTTTGAAAAGTAGAGAGGAAGCATTAGCTGAAATAATAAGGTTAGTTAATGAAGATGATATTGAAGAAGTTAAAATAGAAAACAAACGCACTAATAAAAAGGAGAATAATAATTATGAGTAGAGACGAACCAGAAAGAACTTGCCCTTGGTGTGATGGTGAATTAGATGAAGGTGGAAAATGTATCCATAGGAGTTGTATAAATGCACCAGATGAATATGAAGATAATGATGATTGGGGTTATTAAAATTGAGTAAAAAAAAGTTAGTACGTGCTACTAATTTTTTTAGTCCGTAAAATCTCCAATAAAAGATTGGTACTCATTTTTTCATTAGAACGGTAGAGCTGTTCTAACAAAAAATCGAGTTTCTAATTTTCTGATGGTCTAGGTGGTTTTGGTTTGTATGACTGTGTTTTTCTGCCGTGTTTTCTACGATTTTTGATGTTCTTAACTTTCTTTTTCTTATCTTCAACTTCCTTTTCTTTTTTTAGATTTTCAGCTTTTTGAGTTTCAATATCAATCTTATTAACTTCTTCCTTTTTATCTAATTCTTCAACTTCTTCAAGAACATTCTCTTGTTCTGGCGGTGTAGTGTCTTTCGTTAGAGCTTCATAGATTTCTACAGCCATAGACTTAATTTTATCAGCACCAGGCAAAGCCAATAGCTTTTGAGTAAGTTTCTTTTGTTTACTTGCAAAATCTACAACAAAGGTTTTTATTTTCTCTGCATAACTTCCAAGATTTTCAAATCTATCTAAATCGTTTTGATGTTCGATAATCTGATCCAATAGCTGATCTTGGTCTTGCAAATTTTTAGAATGATTTCCAACCAACTCAACAGTTTTTAACTCTAGCTCTCTAACATAATCAGCTTTTGTTTTATGGTCTTTTTTATTGGTTTGTTTCTTTTCCCCTCGATCAAAACCGAACTTTTTAAAATGTTTATGCAACATATCTTGACTTTCCGACCAATGATTTTTTCTCATATTTCTTAAACAGGATTTGTTTTTTTCAAAATCATAATTTAAAAAAACTGCGTGGGCGTGAATATTTTGTTTTATATATTCAGTCGTAAAGTCTTCTTCATCATTTTCAACAGGAACATATTTTTTTCTTTCGTCTTCGTCTAATTCCGTTAATTTTTCAACGTCAATTGTAGTTCCTTCATCTAAATGAAATTC
This sequence comes from Psychromonas sp. SR45-3, assembly GCF_014163575.1. Lineage (NCBI taxonomy): Bacteria > Pseudomonadati > Pseudomonadota > Gammaproteobacteria > Alteromonadales > Psychromonadaceae > Psychromonas > Psychromonas sp. SR45-3. The sequence continues at coordinate 17,235 of NZ_JACJDP010000032.1, read as the reverse complement.
AAAACCGATTGGTTCAAACCCGAACTTTTCTTTGAACTCCAACATAAAATCTTTTGTCGCTTGTTCAATTTCATCTTGTTTTCCATTCTCTAAACACTCATTGAATTTTTGAGAATCAAATATTAAAACACTATCTATAAATGTATTGCTATTCTCTTGAAGTGCTAATTTGTTAGCATTCCTAGCTTCTTCTAATTTTTCCTCATAATGACTCTTAATATCACCTTCACCGAAAGAATAGCCAAAATTATTTTTTGTTAAACATTCAATAGCATTAATATTTTCAAGCATATTTCTTAAAACGTGATCAATTTCTCCAACATTATTATTCTTATAATATTTGGTATTAACAGCACAATAATTTTTCTCCATAAGTTAATCTCCTATATTCATATTATTCAAATAATCATATAAAAAATATTAATCAAGAGGCTGACGAAAAAAACTGTGGAAAAAACTCTCTAGGCTGTGCGTTTGAACTGTGAGAAACACTGTTTTAGCACACTAAAACAGCCACTACGTAGCTGGTGTGTTCTCCGAAAGCTGGGGAAACCCCAGACCCGTTCGCCACAGCTCACCCGTTAAACAAGTTTAACTCTCGCCAAGGCTCACAAAGTCAAAGACCATTTAAAGCAACTTTCTTCAAGCTTCTACTCTGTTAGGTAGAAACTATCTTAAAGTGCTGTTAACTATGAAGTTAGCTGTTATCCTGTGCTTATCAAAAAAGATGCGGAAAGGTATATTTAATGAGTATTCAAGTGGTAAAAAAAATATATAGTTTATTCGATGAATTAATATCAGAGTATATTAAAGAAAAAGCCATTTTTAACAAAGACCCAACCCAATATATTAAGAACTCTGATTTTATGCTAGGAGGAACATTAAATCCATCTTCCAAAGAAGAGTTTGAAGAAATACAAAAAAGACAGGAAAATGATATACCTACAGTTCAACAGCTTCATAAAAACAATAGAACTGTGCAATTAACCAATGACATTGCCGAATTTTTATCTAAAAGCAACCAGTTGAATTACCTTCCTTCTGAAATTGCCTCGTCAGTAGATAAAATAACATTTGACTTTATAAATAGAATTGTATGCCTCAGCCCAATTCCAGAGGATTCTGAACAAAAAAACATATTAAAAACCGTCATTGGTGAACATATATCAAAAGTTAAAAATGAATCTGATATATATGAATTTAGGTTTCCCGTTCATATTCTTGGTTTAGATGACAATTTAAACCTTAACGAGAGAATATATTTAGAAGCTAATGACAAATCGCTAATTGACACAAATAAAATGGAAAAATATTTATTTAGTAGAGCATTTGAACCTAATTACAACATATGCATTTCATCTAAAACAAAAAGCTCTTATAAATATTCTGAAGAAAGAGCCATTAGAGCGAAAAATACCACTTTAAACATATTACTTGTACTATATGGTTGTCGTTGTGGGAATAATTCTTGGGTAAGTCCTATAGTCAAAACTGAAAATCAAAAACAACATTTTTTCAACTATTTTCACTCAGCTAAAAAAGGAGAGGCTTTTGAAGAAAGCAGTTCCTACAAATTTAGCTACAACAATGATTTATATAAAAAATTTTGGGCTATGTTTAACAATAGCTTCTCCGATCAAGCTAATTTACATAAACTCTTATTCAGTATACCAGACAGAGTAATGTCAAACGTAAATTTCAATAAATCCGTTTGTAGCATAATAGAACGTTCTCTAAAATGGTTTTCCGACGCAATTGATGAACAAGATTCTGAAATAAAAATTGTTAAGCTTGCCATAGCCATTGAATCATTAGTTAATTTTAAGGGGGATTCTAAAAGTAATGATTTAGAAAATGATAGGTTTAAAAAAATGTTTGTGGATCGAGTTCGTATTATTAATGAGTCTGATAGTGATGCAGGAAGAAAGGCTACAGAGCTATACAATGCAAGAAGTTCTGTTGCTCACGGGAGTCCATTAAAAAATAGATTTGATTTTGATGTTGTTCGTTTTACCGCTACTACCTTATTACTTTCCATACAATTATTTTCGCTATTCGAGAAAAATGGACTTGATGAAATGGGATTTAGTAAAAAACTCCCTAAGTTTATAGATGATTATCCAAACTCACATTAATTTATAATGGGAGAATATACACTGGGTAGGTAATTGACATAACCATAGTAAATTATGAGATCCCGCAGCAGCCACTTCCAACACTCTTTTCGCTTGTTCCTGACCCAACACATCGGAAAAATCAACCTCGCTCTCTTTACTCACTGGTGCCGCACTTTGCTGTACAGCCTGTAACGTTGTTTGTTGCTGTAAAAAAGCGCACACATCTAAAAGGTGAGGTGCAACAAAACCTTGAGCCCCGGTTAAGGCGCACTCATGTTGATTATCGGTACAAACTATAACTTGTCGCTGTTGTTTTTTTGCAGCGAGCGCACAGGGAATAATGCCATCAACACCACGTAATTCACCGGACAGCGATAATTCGCCATAACATTCATAATTCAAAATATCAGAACATTGAATTTGTTCTGAGGCAATTAAAATGCCTAACGCGATTGCCAAGTCGAAACGCCCTCCTTCTTTAGGCAGGTTCGCAGGGGCTAAATTAACGGTAATCCTTTTACTAGGAAACTTATAATGGCTATTGAGAATCGCGCTACGTACTCTGTCCTTTGCTTCTTTAACCGAGGTTTCAGGCAAGCCAACCAACGAAAAACCAGGCAAACCAGTACCTAGATGAACTTCCACCTCAACTTCCGGTGCATCTACGCCTGAAATAGCTCGGCAAACTAACCTTGCTAACGCCATGTTGTGCTCCTTTTTTAAACAATAGCTTTCGCTTTAACCTGTTTACCATTAAAGCTTTGTTACTATCAAAGCTAAGTAAACCATCAAACCCGTCATTCAGTAAAACTCGGTCGCCAATCAAAATCCATCATTTAGTAAAACGCGATCATCTATTAAATACAGTATCGAATAGGTTGCGCTACAAAACGCGAACAAGTGATTGTTCTACCAATAATTTGCTTAAAAATGTGACAAATGTTGTTTGATAAGCGCTTTTTTGCTATAAAGAGCACCCTTTTTAAAATTCAAATTGGCAGTTTTTGAATGCCTTTGATTACCTTCATTAAATTCAGGAAGAGCACATGAATGGTGCAAACTTTGTTGTACACGCTTTAAAAGAACAAAACGTAACGCAGGTATTTGGCTACCCTGGCGGTGCTATTATGCCGCTCTACGATGCACTATATGATGGAGGTGTTAAACACTTACTTTGCCGCCATGAGCAAGGTGCTGCGATGGCAGCAATCGGGTATGCTAGAGCAACGGGTAAAGTTGGCGTATGTATCGCCACGTCAGGCCCTGGTGCAACCAATCTGATCACAGGCTTAGCGGATGCATTATTAGATTCAATTCCTATTATAGCGATCACCGGGCAAGTACCTACCAATTTAATTGGTACCGATGCCTTCCAAGAAATTGATGTATTTGGTTTATCATTAGCCTGCACCAAACATAGCTTTATGGTACAAAGTGCAGACCAGCTAGGTCCTATTATCGAACAAGCCTTTGAAATAGCAACCACAGGTCGGCCTGGTCCAGTACTAATCGACTTACCTAAAGATATTCAAATCGGTCCCAGTGTTGCACATACGCTTGCAAAATTAGTTCATAGTAATAATTATTTAGACAACCGACTGATTGCACAAGCTAAACTGATGATTGAATCATCAAATAAACCACTGCTGTATGTTGGTGGTGGTGTTGGTATGGCCAATGCAGTCAGTGAATTGCGAGACTTTATTGAACAGACAAGAATACCCAGTGTTTGTACATTAAAAGCAATTGGTTGCATTCCTCATCACTCCCCCTACTTTATGGGAATGGTAGGTATGCATGGTAGTAAAGCATCCAATTTAGCGATTCAAGAGTGTGACTTATTAATTGCTATTGGGGCGCGTTTCGATGACCGAGTGACAGGCAAACTGGATGAGTTTGCACCTAATGCAAAGGTGATCCATTTAGATATTGATGCTGCTGAAATAGATAAATTACGCCAAGTAACCCTTTCAATGACTGATGACTTGAAACAGGTTTTGCCCGCGATCACTATTAAACCTAATATTACTCCCTGGAAAAAGCATATAGCGACAATGAAAGCAAAGCATGTGAGTCGATATGACCATCCTGGTGAGCCTATTTTTGCGCCAGCATTATTACGTCAGCTTGCTCAGTCGATCCCAGGTGATACGGTGATTTGTAGCGATGTAGGGCAGCATCAAATGTGGGTTGCACAACATATGTTTGTCGACCGCCCTGAAAACCACATTACCAGTTCAGGATTAGGCACCATGGGATTTGGTGTCCCTGCTGCGGTAGGTGCACAAGTTGCTCGACCTGATGATATGGTGATTGCCATTTCTGGTGATGGTTCATTTATGATGAACGTACAAGAATTAGGTACCATTAAACGTAAAAAATTACCGATTAAAATCCTATTGATTGATAACCAACGCTTAGGCATGGTGCGACAATGGCAAGAGCTGTTTTTTAACAGTCGATTCAGTGAAACCATATTAACTGATAATCCAGATTTTGTGACCTTAGCGAGTGCTTTTGATATCCCAGGTGAAACCATTGAAACTAAGTCGCAAATAAGCCAAGCATTACAACGTTTATTGACTAGTGAGGGGCCTTATTTATTGCATGTTTCAATTTCAGAAGCTGAGAATGTTTGGCCGTTAGTGCCACCTGGTGCACCTAATGACAAAATGATGGAGAGTATCGAATGAAGTCTTTATTAATTATTGAAGCTAAAAATAGCCCAGAGTTTTTAGAGCGATTATTGCGAGTTTGTCGTCATAGAGGATTTACCACTACTAACATCAATGCAGAAACAGGCAATTCACAACAAACCTTACACATTACGATTACCGTGGCCAGTGAGCGAAACATTAGCTTATTGACTAAGCAGATTGAAAAAATTGTAGGGGTCAAGCAAGTAGCGACCTTACAACAAGAAAAAAATATCAAAGCAACAGCGTAAATTGCAGATTGTGCCTTAACAGGATATCTGCTTTACTGCTATTAACACTTATTTATATCAGCGCCAAGTAGTTTGGCCAGCAAGTAGCTTAAGGAAATTAACATGCCAGTTTATCGTTCAAAAACATCAACACACGGTCGTAACATGGCAGGTGCTCGTGCATTATGGCGCGCAACTGGTGTAAAAGATGATGACTTCGGAAAACCGATCATTGCTATAGCAAACTCATTTACACAGTTTGTACCGGGACACGTGCATTTAAAAGATATGGGCCAATTGGTTGCTCGTGAAATCGAAAAAGCCGGAGGTATCGCTAAAGAATTTAATACTATTGCGATTGATGATGGTATCGCAATGGGTCACTCGGGTATGTTATACAGCCTACCTTCACGTGATTTAATCGCGGATTCAATTGAATATATGGTCAACGCACACTGTGCAGATGCCATTGTTTGTATCTCTAACTGTGACAAAATAACACCGGGAATGTTAATGGCGGCATTACGCTTAAACATCCCAGTTATATTTGTATCAGGCGGACCAATGGAAGCGGGTAAAACTAAGCTTTCTGACCAAATTATCAAACTAGACCTTGTTGATGCAATGGTAATGGGACCTGATAAAAACGTCTCTGATGAAGATTTAGAAAAAGTAGAACGCAGTGCTTGTCCTACTTGTGGTTCTTGTTCTGGTATGTTTACCGCGAACTCTATGAACTGTCTAACCGAAGCATTAGGTTTATCACTACCTGGTAATGGTTCAATGTTAGCAACGCACGCCGACCGTGAAAATTTATTCCTAGAAGCAGGTCGTCGTATTGTTGAGATTGCAAAACGTCACTACCAAGAAGATGACTACTCTGTATTACCGCGATCTATTGCAGGCCGCCCTGCTTTTGAAAATGCAATGGCACTGGATATTGCAATGGGTGGTTCAACCAACACCATTCTTCACCTTTTAGCGTGTGCACAAGAAGCAGAGTTAGACTTTACCGTTGCAGACATGGATGAGATGTCTCGTCGTATTCCGCAGCTTTGTAAAGTGGCACCTTCAACACCTGAATACCATATGGAAGATGTACATCGTGCCGGTGGTGTAATGGCTATTTTAGGCGAGTTAGATAGAGCAGGTTTATTAAATAGCGATATCCCAACTATTCTAAGTCCAACCATGAAAGAGCAATTAGCAAAATACGATATCATGCAAACTAAAGACCAAGCGATTATTGACTTTTATCGTGCAGGCCCTGCTGGTATCCGTACCGTGAAAGCATTTAGCCAATCTTGTCGTTGGGATACCGTAGATAATGATCGTAAAAATGGTTGTGTCCGCTCAATAGACAACGCTTTCAGTACCGAAGGTGGTTTAGCCGTACTATTCGGTAATATGGCAGTTGATGGCGCGGTAGTTAAAACTGCGGGTGTTGATGACGATAACCTAACCTTTACGGGCCCAGCTAAAATATACGAAAGCCAAGATGATGCGGTTGAAGCGATATTAGGTGGTAAAGTGGTTGCTGGCGATGTCGTTGTTATTCGTTACGAAGGCCCACAAGGTGGTCCAGGTATGCAAGAAATGCTTTACCCAACGTCTTACCTGAAATCAATGGGACTAGGCAAGCAGTGTGCATTGATCACTGATGGTCGTTTCTCAGGTGGTACTTCTGGCCTGTCAATTGGTCACGTTTCACCAGAAGCTGCGGCGGGTGGTGTGATTGGTTTAATTGAAAACGGTGACATCATCGATATCAACATTCCAACACGTGCAATGGACTTAAAAGTATCTGAACAAGTACTTGCTGAACGTCGCGCTAAGCAAGATGCTATCGGCTGGAAACCTGTTGACCGTATCCGCCCTATTTCGGCAGCATTAAAAGTGTATGCAATGATGGCAACATCAGCAGATAAAGGTGCAGTACGCGATTTATCTAAACTTAAATAGCCTTTAACAGCCTTTAACAGCCTTAAATCTAGGTATTGAATAAACTAAAATAACTATTTAAATAAAATAGATAAAGAAAAAGCCCATCCTGATTATGAATCATAATGGGCTTTTTTATTGTTTATCATTTATATGTGATAACGCTAGATTACTTTGGTAAAAAATAATATCAGCTATTTTTTCTATTGGGCATAACGCTAGATCTTTCAACCAAAGTAGGTTCAAGCTGGATCTCTAAGTCAGTATCTCGTTGAGTTTGTATTTTATCTAATAAGGTATCAAACGCTTGTTGGCCAAGATGAAACTTAGATTGATGAATGGTGGTGAGCGAGGGGCTCATATAACGCGCTATTTTAATATCATCGTATCCAATAATAGACAAATCATCAGGGATTGATAACCCTAACTCATTGGCCATATTAATCACTCCCATTGCCATCATGTCGTTGCACACAAATAATGCCGTTGGCAGAGTTCCTTGATCGTATAAAGCTTTAAATGCAATCGCACCACCTTCACATTCAAAGTTTGCCGGTACTATCCAATGATCATTAATAATGAGGTTTGCATCCAGCATTGCCTGCTTAAAACCAGCGTAACGTTTCTTTGCCGTGGGTTTATCTAACGGACCATGGATACAGCCAATGCTGGTATGACCTTGCTTAATCAGGTGCTGAGTTGCAATATATCCACCGCGATAGGAGTTGTCTTGAATTTTATCAGCAGGAAAGTGTGTTTCACCGGAGTCCATAACGACTGTGGGTACGGGCTTATGTCGCGCAAAAATATCTATATTTTGGTTCACTAATTCATCGCTCATTAGCAACAACCCATCCACTCTTTTTTGCAATAACATATCAATATTAAAACGCAGCCGGTCAAAATCTCCCTCGGTATTGCATAACAATAAATTGTACCCCTGCTCATAACAACGACGCTCTACCCCCTTTACTACTTCAGCAAAAAAAGGGTTAATTGAAGTCGTCACTAACATACCAAAAGTATGCGTGTTTTTTAACTTTAGGCTACGAGCAAGCGCAGAGGGAGCGTAATTCAATGCCTCAACGGCGGTTAACACTTTTTCGGTAACAGCTTCACTAACATAGCGAGTCTTATTTAAGACATGACTCACGGTGGAAGTAGAAACTTGGGCATGCTTTGCTACATCTTTAATAGTGGCCATTTCTTTATTTATTTCCTTGCAGTTATGCTTTTGCAGCTATGCTCTTTCAGTTAAGAACTCAGTTACATCTTGACGATATGGAATAGAGGATTGGGCACCTTGACCGGTCACCGTAATAGCGGCTGCAGCATGAGCAAATTGTACCGCTTCGTCTAAAGACTTATCTTCTAATAACGCAGTTAAAAAAGCACCGTTAAAGGTATCACCTGCCGCCGTAGTATCAACCGCATCAACTTTATAGCCCATAATCTGAGAGCCTTCACCATCTTTGCTTAACCACACCCCTTGACTGCCTAAGGTGATCAACACGGTTTTAATCTGTTTTTTATGCAGTACATCTGCAGCTAATTGTGCTGATTTTGCATCAAATACTTTAATCCCAGTCAGTATTTCAGCTTCTGTTTCATTCGGGGTAATAATATCGATCAGTTTCAACAATTTATCACTTAGATGTTGAGCTGGTGCAGGGTTGAGAATAACAGTCGTACCGGATTTATTGGCAATTTCAGCGGCATACTCGATGCTTTCCATTGGCACTTCTAGTTGTAATAACAACATATCAGCCTGTTCGATGATACTAGTATGTGCAGCAATACGCTGTGGTGTTAAACATGAATTGGCTTCAGCAGAAATACAAATACTGTTTTCTCCCGTTGCTGCAACCTGAATCATCGCAATCCCAGTTGGCGTATCCTTTTCGATCATTACTGCATCAATATTAATACCGTCTTTTTCAAACTCTTGACGAATATTAAGACCAAAACTATCGTCTCCTACACAGGCAATAAAGCTAACATTTGCCCCTAAACGTGCAGCAGCAACCGCTTGGTTTGCTCCTTTACCACCGGCAATAACAGAGTAACCTTGCCCATGTAATGTTTCCCCTGGACGAGGAAAGCTACCAACCCTCAGAACATGATCTGCATTAACACTGCCTAGTACTGTTAGTTGACGCATAAAAATACCTTTTGAGATGGGTTAAATACTATTAGCCTACTAAGTTAATATACATAACATATTAATAAATAGAGACTAATAAATAAAAATACTAAATAAGTGTAAATAAGAGAGGCCACTTTACGTAACCTCTCGACAAATTATTTTACAATCATCATTAATGGTACAGGAATATTTTTAGCAACGGTTTTGCCCGATAAGACTGCTACCGCTGATTCAACACCGATCTCACCAATTAGCGCAGGTTGTTGTGCAATCGTCGCACCTAAAAGACCACGTTTAACTGCTGCGATACCATCTTCAGTACCATCAAAACCGACAATTAATATTTTTTTACCAGAAGCTTGTACAGCACGGAATGCACCTAATGCCATTTCGTCATTTTGTGCAAATACAGCTTGAGTTTGTGGTTGCGATGAAAGTAAATTTTCCATTACATTTAACCCTTTAGTACGGTCAAAATCAGCTGGTTGACTAGCCAATAATTGCATATTTTCACTCTTAACCGCTTTCATGAAACCTTCACCACGTTCACGTGCAGCTGAGGTACCCGCAATACCTTCAAGTTGAACAATTTTTGCATCTTTACCAATTTTTTCACTGATATATTTACCCGCCATCTCACCACCAGCAACATTATCAGAGGCAATATGGCTAACGACTTCACCGTTATTTGCCGCTCTATCTAAGGTAAAAACAGGTGTATTAGCTTTATTCGCCATACGTACCGCATTAGATACTGCATCGGAATCTGTTGGGTTGATCAAAATCGCTTTTACACCACGAACTAATAAATCTTCAACATTTGCTAGCTCTTTACTTGGATCATTTTGTGAATCTAGCACAATCAATTTGTAATCAAGCTCTTTTGCTTTTTTCTCTGCACCTTCTTTCATAGTCACAAAGAATGGATTATTAAGTGTTGAAACCACCATCGCAATCGTATCTTGTGCAGCTGCACCTGCATTAAAAGTAGCTGAAATCACAGCGGCTGAAATTAATGTAGTTAACTTTTTCATTGAACATTCCTTTTCTTGGTTTTAAAAAATAAATTAATGTAAATTTATATAGCTTGTTACTTATTCTTGATTCTTTGTTGTTGATTACCGGTTACTGTTAGTGTTTATTTATTTTTGTTATCAACTAATACAGCTAATAAAATAACGGCAGCTTTTACTATCATTTGGAAGTATGAAGACACATCTAATAGATTTAAGGCATTATTTAAAACACCGATAATCAAGGCACCGATCAATGTACCCATGATGTAACCTCTACCACCCGCAAGACTTGTTCCACCTACCACAACAGCAGCAATCGCATCTAATTCATAGCCCATGCCCGCGGTTGGCTGTGCCGATGACAAACGAGAAGTAATAATAATGCCGGCAAGTGCCGATAATAAACCACAGATCGAGTACACGCCGATCTTGATGCGGTCAACATTAATACCCGATAATTTTGTCGCTGACTCATTGCCGCCCAAGGCATAAACATAACGTCCAAAACGTGTGTGATTTAATAGATACCAAATGCCTGCGAATACAAAAATCATTAACCAAACGGGCACAGGAATACCAAACATATAGCCAGTACCAAACCATGCAAAGCTATCCGCAACATCGGTGAATCCCGTTGAGATTGGACGACCATCGGTATAAACCATGGTGACACCACGTAATAACGTCATCATCACTAACGTAGCAATAAAGGCCTGAACCTTACCCTTAGAAATAATAAAACCCGCCATAGAACCTAATACAGCGCCACCCAATAAAGACACAGGTACTGCAATCAAGACAGGAATCTCTAAGCTGATCATACTAGCGGCAAATGCGCCACATAAGGCCAATATAGAACCCACACTTAGGTCAATACCAGCGGTTAAAATAACCAGTGTCATCCCTGCTGCTAAAATAGCAATAACAGAAGTTTGACGTAAAATATTAAGAATATTATCAATCGTAAAAAAGTACTCATTGAGCACTGAAACAACGGCTATTAATACGATTAATGCAATCAGTGACTTTTGCTCAATAAACCACTCTTTACTCAGAAAGTGCCTTTTCGATGCTCCTGACACTGAACTTGTTATATTTGAACTCATGCTGCTACCTCGTTGTTATTTTTACCAACGGCACAAGCCATTAGCTTTTCTTGATCTGCTTCTTTGGCGCTAAATTCACCACTTATTTGACCTTGATGCATTACTAAAATGCGATCACTCATCCCTAGTACTTCAGGCATTTCAGATGACACGAGAATAATGCTCATGCCTTCCGCTTTAAATTTATTAATCAGCTGATAAATTTCTTTTTTGGCTCCCACATCAACACCGCGTGTGGGTTCATCTAAAATCAATACTTTAGGTTTAGTCATCAAGCCTTTAGCAATCGCAACTTTTTGCTGATTACCACCGGATAAGTTACCAATAATTTGGTTCATTGAAGGTGTTTTAATGTTGAATAAACGAATAAAATCATTAACCGACGTTGCTTCAGCTTGATGATCTAATTGCCAGCCTTTAGATAAATCTTTGAGTGCACACAAAGACATATTATCTTTAACCGATAACCCTAACACTAAGCCATCACCTTTACGGTCTTCTGAAATATAAGCAATGCCATGATTCAAAGCCTGCAATGAAGAAGTAGGATTAATCACTTGCCCATTAAGAACAATGTCACCCGATTCACGAGCAAGAGCGCCATAAATGACTTTCATTAATTCAGTACGACCTGCGCCCATCAACCCTGAAACACCTAAAATTTCACCATGGTTTAAAGTAAAACTAACGCCATGTGTGGCTTTCGCATATAACTCTTTCACTTCTAAGCAAACAGTACTGTGAGTAGTTGCAATACGGGGGTATTGCTCATCTAATCGACGCCCTACCATTAATTCAATTAAAGTATCTTCATCCATCGACGCAACTGTTTTTTCCGCAATAAACTTTCCATCGCGTAATACCGTAATATCATCACATACTTCAAAAATCTCTTTCAAACGATGCGAGATATAAACAATGCCATACCCTTCATCGCGTAGCTCATTGATCACCACAAATAATGAATCAACTTCACTATCTGTCAGCGCATCAGTTGGCTCATCCATAATGATCACTTTTGATTCAAAGGATAAAGCCTTAGCAATTTCAACCATTTGCTGTTCCCCTAAACTTAACTCATTAAGGGGAGTAGATGATTTGTGTTTTACCTTTAAGCGCTTCAATAATAGATCTGCTTGTTCAAACATAAGTGACCAGTTAATTGCACCAAATCGATTGGTTATTTCACGCCCTAAAAAGATATTTTCTGCAATCGTCAATTCAGGTAACAGGTTTAACTCTTGATGAATAATGCTAATACCAGCCTTTTGAGACTCTCTTGGTCCATTAAAACTAACCACTTTATCTTGATAACGAATTTCACCGTCATCCAGCGAATAGATCCCAGTGATCACTTTCATCAAGGTCGATTTTCCCGCCCCATTTTCGCCCAACAAAGCCATTACTTGTCCGGGATAAACATTTAGGGAAGCCCCATCCAGCGCTTTCACACCAGGGAAGGACTTATTGATATTATTAAGCTGTAATATTGGCTGTTTCATTTTTATCCTCAACGACTAAAAGGCTACACCGGATTGAAAAATAACATTGGCATAAGGTGTACATTCCCCCGTCCGTACCACTGCTTTACTTTCAATCGTGCGATCTTTAAATGCTTGGTGGCTGATATAGGTAATATCGATGTGATGTCCAGATACTTGCTCTTTTTTAATTAAATCTAACAATTGCAGATGCAATTCTGGACTCACTTTTTTTAATTCCTCAGCCAATATCACACCTGTTATTTGCATCTCGCTGAGCACAACAGCAACGGTATCAATAAATGCAGGTACACCATGCGTTAAAGCAAGATCAATACGCACTGGTTGGCTTGGAATAGGTAAACCTGCGTCGCATATTGTTATTTCATCAAAATGCCCTAATGAGGCAATGCAATAAGATAATTTTGCATTTAACAGTGCTGATTTTTTCATTTTAAAACCTCAAGGCAATTAATATTTGTTTTAAAAACACGCTTATAAGTATGGCTTCACTTACCAACGAAACGTTTGCGCAATCGTTTCGATGAGTGAAATTTAAACGTTATGAAATAAATTGCACGTATTGATGGCAAAAAAAGAGAGCCGCTTCACGATATTTTTTTGCAAACTTATCTACACAAAAATAAACAGAAATGATGCTTGCTTAACAATAGGAAGATTGATACTAATAAAACAGTCACCAACATTAACGGGAAAATTTATGACCAATCAATTATTACAACTCAAAGAAATGTCGACAGTAGTCGCTGATACAGGTGATGTGCAAGCGATTAAAGAATATCAGCCACAAGATGCAACCACTAACCCATCTTTATTATTAAAAGCAGCTTCACTAAGCCAATATCAAGGTTTATTACAACAAGCAACAGAATGGGCTAAACAACAATCACAAGATATCCAACAGCAGACGATTGATGCTAGCGATAAATTAGCAGTTTTAATCGGTTTAGAAGTGCTTAAAATTATTCCAGGAAGAATCTCTACAGAAGTAGATTCACGCCTTTCATTTGATACTGAAGCTTCGATTTTAAAAGCCCGCAAATTGATTGCTTTATATAACCAAGCAGGCATTTCAAACGATCGCATTCTAATTAAATTAGCAGCTACTTGGGAGGGCATAAAAGCAGCTGAAATACTTGAAAAAGAGGGCATTAATTGTAACCTCACTTTACTATTTAGTTTTGCTCAAGCGCAAGCCTGTGCTGAAGCTGGCGTATACCTGATCTCTCCTTTTGTCGGCCGTATTCTGGACTGGTATAAAAAGCAAACAGGTAAAGCGTCTTACCCGGCAGATGAAGATCCTGGTGTTATTTCCGTCACTGAAATTTATAATTATTATAAACAACAGGGTTACAACACAGTGGTAATGGGTGCAAGCTTTAGAAGTGTTGAAGAAGTATTAGCACTCGCAGGCTGTGATCGTTTAACCATTAGCCCTGATCTAATGGCAGTATTGCAAAGTAGAGACGAGCCAATACAACAAATGCTGGGTGATAAAAAATCGACTAAAGAAGATGTTACTCGCCTAACAGAAAGCCAGTTTAGATGGTCACTAAATGAAGATGCAATGGCAACAGAAAAGTTATCAGAAGGTATTCGTAACTTCACACTAGACCAAATAAAATTAGATAAACAGTTAGCAGACTTACTACAAGCTTAATATCGTAAAGTTATTTAAACTTAGATTAGAATAATAGTTAAAAGAGAGCCTCAGTGATACTAAGGCTCTCTTTTTTTGTGCAAAAATAAATAGTATTAACAACGAAGTTAACCAATAAAACAGTTAAAGTTATTTTCCTTTTCCTTGGCAATAAATTAGGTTTTAGTTTCGGTTTTTGACCTAACCTTCTTTTATCTTCATGCCTTCATGGTCAATTTTCTTTTGACTTTAATAACAGCATTAAACACCAAGCCCTTCGCAAAAAATGCGAATAAAATAAGAAAATAGTTAAAGCTAGCTTATGTTAAAGATAATCAAAAAAGGATTATCTCAATAGTAATTGGGCTTAATTTATTTGCTTTTTTTATATTTTTGGCGAAAGTTTTCGCGTAAATGTAAGATGCTATTACATCCAGCAAAAAAAGTTCGTAATATCCGTCTTTGCTTATCAGGTTGCAGCGCTATATAAGACTTTAAAAAATCTTGATATGTTACGTTATCTTTTATTATTTTTGTTTTTATAAAGAAAATTTCTCTAGCCGCTTTAAAATAGAATAATAAATTTTTCTTTTTGAATATAATTGCTTTACCGAAATCAATAAAAAGAAGCTCACCACCAAGAGTCTGGATAACATTATCATTATGAGCGTCACATGTGACAACGCCTGTTGCGTGGAATTTAGAAAACATAAGCGCTAATTGTAACGCAGTCTCTTTAGTGTAATTTTCTAGCGGTTGTCCTGGAACATATTCTTTAAATAAATAAGCACCACTGTTATCGATTCTATATCCGTAACAACTAGGTGCTAAAACATTATTATTCTTTAAATGAGCTATAACATCGTACTCTATAACCCATTCGTTTTTATGGACTTTATTTGGTGCAAATTTTTTCAAAACATATAATGATTCAAATATAGTTGTTATTCGCCCATCTTTTTTTGATATGAATTCTGATTTTACGTCCATATTAGTTATTTTTTTTTCTATTTCTTGTAAATGCATAAATTGAGAACCTATCAATAAAGAAAAATCATTCCATTGCCCATAATAAGATTAATTATAAGTTGAACTGTTAAATAAATAACAACCTAAATAATAATCATTTGCTTAGTAATTTAATATAAACACTACTTTTCTAGAACATTTTAATCCTAACCCGCTCCTCGCATTGAATATTGCAAATAAACACAATTTACGCGATAGTTTTT
The DNA here is from genome assembly GCF_014163575.1 of Psychromonas sp. SR45-3. Lineage (NCBI taxonomy): Bacteria > Pseudomonadati > Pseudomonadota > Gammaproteobacteria > Alteromonadales > Psychromonadaceae > Psychromonas > Psychromonas sp. SR45-3. The sequence continues at coordinate 1,610 of NZ_JACJDP010000032.1, read as the reverse complement.
TGTTTACTATTATTTTTAATTAGAGTTTTTAATCTGGAGAGATAAATAACGAGCTCGCTATTTAAACAAGATAAAACAAAGAAAGCGAGTGCAAAAAGAAAATATAACAGGTTTAGGCCATTAATACCGTCCTCCCTTAAAGCTAAAATACGTTATCCGTACCCATTATAGCCTAGCACTCTTTTATCTTCGCGCCTTCGTAGTTAATTTACGTTGAGTTTAAAAAGTTAAGGCTTAAACGATGAAGAAATATACCTTATTCTATCTTTTAATTTAGTTCTTAAGCCCGATTTAAGAAATGAATAATACTTGGCAATGGACCACTTAATAACTATTTTTTTAGAATCATTGATAGGCATATTAAGATATTTTTTATATAAGTAATGCCAACGTAAGTGAGTAAAGTTTTCGTAAGGAAATCCATCATGTTGTTCCAGACGTTTTGGCACTGACAATCCAAGTAAACTTCCATCGACAATAACAACATTGTTAAGCATTAATTTATAAGATAACTTCACTGAATCAGCATCACCAAATTTATTCTTAAGCAGCACTGTTCTATGCTTATTGATAAATTTTAACCATAGTTTCTGTTCGATATGGTGTTGTCTATAAGGCAGATTTTCATGCTGTAGTTTCCCCAAAAATTCATCGTTAAAAATATAATCATCAAATAATGTGATATCCCATAAATTGTTCAGATCTTTAGTTAATCCAAATTGAAAAAAATCAGAGATAAAAAAAGGAACTTTAAGCCCTTGCGTGTATTCTTTAGCAAAATAATTAGATGTTACAATCCTATTTTCAAATAATGAATATGCAGGGTCTCGGTTATGATCAAAAACACCAAAATAATCCATCATTGTTCGACTTGTTAATTTATTATCACTTCTAATTTTTACAGAAAATTTTGTATTAACGGCTTTTAAGCCATTGATTGATGATATTATTTGACGGTTAACATTAACCGTATGTGGCTTAGAGTGTTTATTATATTTAATGACCGTTGGTCCGATGTCATCATTCTCTATGATCTTATCTACAAAAAAACCGTCGAGGCATTGCCCTTTCCATGTTGATAAAAAGATTTTACTTCCCGGAAATAGCCTACGAATAGATGCGATAGTTTCTTTTGTTAAATCTACTACTCGTCCCTGGATTACAAAGGTAATATCACAATCATTTACCATTACTCACTAACTCCTGCAGATTAAGCTTTACTTGCTGTTTTATCATTAAGCTAAATAAAATAAAAAAGCCGCGGCTAACTATCAACTAGTTAAGCGCGGCTTTTTAAACTTTAAAAAACTAAATAGATTAACTAATTATAAAGCGTTAGCTGTATCTACTACGTTTTTAACAGTGAAACCAAACATTTCAAATAGTTGTTCGGCAGGCGCTGACTCACCAAATGTTGTCATACCAATTACTGCACCGTTTAAGCCAACGTATTTGTACCAGTAATCAGCAATACCCGCTTCAATTGCAACACGTTTAGTCACTGCTGCTGGTAATACAGATTCTTTGTACTCTGCTGATTGTAATTCAAACTGCTCAGTACAAGGGATAGATACAACACGTACCGCTTTACCTTGTGCTGTTAATTCAGC
>NZ_JACJDP010000031.1:0-48585 GCF_014163575.1 Psychromonas sp. SR45-3 | reverse complement strand
TTGAAAAAAATTTATTGACCTTTTATTTTTATAAAAAATAAAAGGTCAATAAATTTTTTTCAAAAAACATTGATAAAGCACTAACTATTAATGAAAAAATATTTTCATTGTGATTTGTTTGGAGTATATTCGATTTGTCTGGCGGCAAGTCAATACTCATTAGGATTTAAAGCTTGTACGTTCAATTATATTTACTAATCACAATTAATCCGGAGATAAGTATGAGTAAAGTTCAATATGGTATTAGCCCGTTAACTTGGACCAATGATGACATGCCAGAGCTAGGCGGGGATATCCCACTAGAAACGTGTCTGAGTGAAATGGCTGAAGCAGGTTTTACAGGCACTGAATTGGGCACTAAATATCCACGTGATCCTGAAGTCTTAGTACCTTTACTTAAAAGTCACGGGTTAGTGTTAGCGTCTGGTTGGTTCAGTGGCAACTTAATGACCAACACCGCTGATCAAGAAATTGCAGCGATGCAAACACATATTACATTACTGAAAGCTGCTGGTTGCAAAGCCATGGTCTATGGCGAAGTCAGTAATTCTGTACATGGTGATATTGCGATCCCTGTTTCTAAGCGTGTCATTTTAAACGCTGAACAATGGGCTGAATACGGTAGAAAAATAACTATTGTTGCCGACCATTTATTAAATGAATACGGTATTAAATTGTCGTTCCATCATCATGTTGGCACTATTTGCGAAACTGAAGCTGATATCGATACATTAATGGAAGTCACGGGACCTTCAGTATTTTTAACCTTGGATACTGGCCACATTACTTATGGTGGCGGTAACCCTGTCAACATCATTAATCGTTGGGGTGATCGTATTGGTCATATGCATTTTAAAGATCTCCGTTTAGAAGTAATGGAAGCATCGCGTGCTGCTGATAAATCATTCTTAAATGCAGTATTAGACGGTGTGTTTACTGTCCCTGGCACGGGTGATGTTAATTATGATGATGTGTTTACTGCGTTAAAAGCACGTGATTATGAAGGTTGGTTATTAGTTGAAGCTGAGCAAGATCCTGCCAAAGCAAACCCGTTACAGTTCGCTAAAACGGCTTATAAAAATATCTCCGGTTATGCTGAGAAATTTGCCCTGTAATGCGCTGATTAATTAACTGTATAAACGGTGTTTTTAATAGGAAATCAATTGGTTATTCAACGAATTAACCATTGCATGTTGAGCTTTAATTGGCCGCTTGGTTTCCTACTATTTAATTGAATGTGAGAACAATATGTTTAATGAAGAAAGTCATTTAAAGCAGCCTATTCGTTGGGCTATGGTCGGCGGTGGTCGTGGTAGTCAAATTGGTTATTCTCACAGGAATGCCGCACAACGTGATGGTTTATTTAAATTAGTTGCTGGCGCTTTTGATCTTGATGCACAGCGTGGGTGTGATTTTGCAGTCAACTTAGGTATTGATGAAAATCGCTCCTATGCAACCTATCAAGACATGTTTACACAAGAAAAATTGCGAGAAGATGGTATTCAAGCCGTCTCAATCGCCACCCCTAACAGTACACATTTTGAAATTTGTAAAGCAGCCTTAGAAGCTGAGTTGCATGTTATTTGTGAGAAACCGTTAACTTTTACCACTGAAGAAGCGTATCAGCTCAAAGCCTTAGCGGCTAAAAACAACCGTTTAATTGGTGTGATGTACGGTTATTCAGGATTCCCTATGATCCATCAAGCGCGTGAAATGGTGCGCCGTGGTGACCTTGGTGAATTACGTGTTGTTAATGCACAGTTTGCCCATGGTTTTCATAATGAAGAATATGAAAAAAATGACCCGAGTTTAAAATGGCGAGTTACCCCCGCTGCATCGGGCCCAACTTATGTGATTGGCGACATTGGTACACACGCTTATTACCTTTGCGAAATGATCACTGAGATGGAGGTTGAAAGCTTGTGTTGTATGCGTCAAAGCTTCATTAAGTCGCGTGCACCATTGGAAGATAACGCCCATGTCATGTTGAAATTTAAAGGTGGCGCGGTGGGGACATTATGGGCGTCAGCTGTTAATGCAGGTTCGATGCACCAGCAAAAAATTCGTGTTGTTGGCTCTAAAGCGTCGATTGAATGGTGGGATGAATTTCCTAATCAGCTTCGTTATGAAGTACAAGGTGAAGCGCCACGCATTTTAGAACGTGGCATGGGTTATTTATATCAAGATGATCAAGGTGTTGCTTGTAATCGTGTTGGCGGTGGACATGCCGAAGGGTACTTTGAATCATGGGCTAATTTATATGCGCGTTTTGCACATGCATTTGATGCGGTAGATCGTGATGACCAAGCAGCATTAGATGACATGTGGTTCCCCGGGGTCGAAGCAGGTATTGAAGGAACTCGATTGTGCGAGAAGTGTGTTGAATCCGCAGACAATGGCTCGCAATGGGTTAACTATAAAGATTAAGGAACAAATAATGGCACATGTGAATTTTTTACAAGACAGAGAATTAGACGCAATTGTATTAGGCCGTGCCGGTGTCGATTTATATGCGCGTGAAGCGAACACCGATATTGCAGAGGTCACTGGCTTTGATAAATACGTAGGTGGTTCTGCCGCTAATATCGCGGTTGCAATTAATAAACTGGGTGCAAAGGTCGGTTTTATTAGCTGTGTTGCAGATGATTCATTTGGTCGTTATGTACAAGGTTACCTAGAAAAACAAGGTATTAACTTGGATGGCATGATGGTTGATGCGAGTGGTTCACGTACTTCAGTCGCTTTTACTGAGATGAAACCTAGCGATTGTGATGTTCTAATCTATCGCAATAACGCCTCTGATTTAATGTTGAAAACAGAGCAAATTGACCCTGAATATATTAAAAAAAGTAAAACGCTGATTGTGACGGGAACTGCGTTATCTGCCAGTCCAAGCAGAGAAGCAACATTGCTTGCGATGCAGTATGCACGCAGTGTCGGTACGGTCGTTGTGCTCGACGTTGATTACCGACCAAAGACTTGGCGCACTGATGTTGATGCCTCTATTTATTATGGTATTGCGGCTAATTTGTCAGATATTGTGATTGGTAACCGTGAAGAGTTCGACATGATGGAAACCGTGGTTGCGCCGGGTAATAGCGATGACGATCAAACGGCTGCCCGTTTCTTACAAGCCAATTCACAAATCGTGATCATTAAAGCAGGGGAGCTCGGTTCTCGCGTTTACTGTAAAGATGGTCATCAATTTGAACAAGGCATCTACAGAGTTGAAGCTAAAAAACCATTTGGTTCTGGCGATTCTTTTGCAGGCGCTCTTATTTGGACACTCACCGCTGGTGGCACTTTAGAGCAAGGTGTTAGCAATGGGTCTGCGGCTGCCGCTATCAATGTCAGTGGCACCAGTTGTACTGAAGCTATGCCGACTAAAGAAGAGTTGAACTCTTTTATTACGACCTTTGAGCAAGCTGCGCGTTAAAAAAACAAGACAATTTAGACTTACTAATTCACTAACTAACACTAATTAGGATATTAATATGGGAAAGCACATCGCACCTTTTGACAATAAGAACCAACCAATTATTGATGTAAATGATGATACGACACCTTTATGTTTCTTTAATCCAGTGCAGTTGAAAAAGGGTGAAACATTTACACATCAAGTCAGTGGTTATGAAAGCGTTATCGTTTTAGGTGGAGGAACTTGTTCTATCGTTGTTGGCGATCAAGCTTTCCCTAATATCGGTAAACGCGCCAGTATTTGGGATGGTGACCCAGAATCTGTTTATGTCCCTGTTGGGGTGACGGCTGAGATCACTTGTGACAGTGAAGAAGCAACAATTATGATTGCTGGTGGTTTATATGATGAAGTACTTGAGCCGTTTGCCGTGACCACGGTTGATAAGATTCAATATGGTTCAGATGACACCAAAACACACCGTAAAATAAAGCATGTTTTAGGTCAAGCAAACGCAGACAAACGTGGTCGTTTATTAGTGAGTGAGTTATTTACTGTTGGCGCGGGTGGTTGGTCTGGTTTTCCTGCTCACAAACATGATTGTGACCGTGGCGCATTAGAAACAAATTACCAAGAAGTTTATCAATTCCAATTTAATCCTGGCCAAGGTTTTGGTGCGCAGTTCCTGTATGAGCATGAAGATGATTGTGGGCCGGTTTATCACGTTAAATCAGGCAGTGTTATTGCTATTGATAAAGGCTACCACCCAAGTGTTGCTGCACCGGGTTATGAGATGTATTACTTCACTATTATTGTGGGTAAAACATCGAAGTCATTAGTTCAGTATTTTGACCCTCACCACGAATATCAAGTGCATACTATTCCTGGTATTAAAGACATGATTAATAAATTCAAATAAAAGGGAATTTTTATGCTTGTTAATTTAAATGATGTTCTACCCGAGGCGGCCGATAGCGATTATGCCGTGCCTTGTTTTAATATCTTTGGCTATGAAGATGCCCGTGCAATTGTTGATGCTGCCGAAGAAGTGAAAAAGCCTGTCATTTTGGCCTGTAACAAGGACGTGATCGACTTCTATGGTCCGGTGATCGCTGCAACAATGTTTAATGAATTAGCAAAAAATAGCTCTCAAAAAGTCGTACTACATCTGGATCATACTTATGAGGAGCGTATTGTTTATCAAGCGATTAAAGCGGGCTTTAGTTCGGTGATGTTTGATGGGTCACAACTGTCGCTTGCAGATAATATTGTGCGCACTAAAAAAGTGGCGGAAGTGGCACACGCTTGTGGGGTAAGTGTTGAAGGTGAGATAGGTTCAGTGCCTTATCAAGAAGGCCGTGACCATATTAAAACGATTGATACTAGCCCTTATGAAGCGCAACAGTATGCACAACAAAGTGATCTCGATTGTATCGCGCTGTCTATTGGTAATGTTCATCGCTTAACGGAGCCAACCAGTATTATTGATTTTGAATTATTAAAGCAGGTTGAGGCATTAGTGTCTAAACCTCTGGTTATCCATGGTACTAGTGGTATTCGTGATGAAGATATTTTAAAGCTAAAAAAAACCAGAGTCTCAAAATTTAATATTGGTACTTCTTTACGACAAGCATTAGGCCATAATTTACGTGATTATATGAATGCGGAAACTGCAAAATTTGATCGCCTTTATTTTATGAAGAAAGCCATGCCTCATGTCAGAGAAGAAGCTATCCGATGCTTTAAGTTATTGTCTTAGACTGTTTAATTGGTTAATCTTTACTAACACTTAAGTAGTGACTTAGGTGTTTTTTTGAGAGTACAAACAATGCCGAATAAAATTGAAGTTGCAACAACATTAGATACATTCAAAGATATCCTCGCCGAACGCTACGACAGCCTAAGTAATCGCCTTAAACAAGTTGCGGATTTTATTAGTGAAGAGCCGATGGTCGTTGCTTTTGAAACAATGTCTGTCATCTCAGTTAAAGCCGGTGTACCTATTTCTACCTTAAGTCGGTTTGCTAATACTTTTGGCTTTGATGGCTTTAGTAAAATGCAATTATTGTTCAGTGATCAATACTTCCACAAACCGCGTGACTATAAAGAACGTATTAAAAGAGCGAAGCAAGATGGCTCGATGCAAGTTGATTCAGTTCAGGGCATATTTGAAAGCTTAGGTGGGTCAAATATTAGAGCCATGGAAGATGTGTTGGTGGGTATTTCACCTTCTAAGTTAGAAGATGCGATCAAGCTACTCGCAAAAGCTAGAACCATCTATGTACAAGGCGCACGACGTGCTTACCCTGTCGCGAGTTATCTTTCATACATGCTGATCAAAGAAGATTTAAATGTTGTGTTGTTAGATGGAGCAGGCGGCATGAGCTCTCCTATGCTAAAACAGATGAAAGAGAGTGATGTACTGTTGATCACCACCTTTAAACCACATGCTCAAGAGTCTATTTCAGCCATTGAACGTGCTGATAAAGTCGGTGCTAAAATTGTCGCGATTACGGATCATCAAATGAGTGAATATGGCCGAAAAGCAGATATTTGCTTTGAAATCATTGAAAACGATGTATTAGGATTCCGTTCTTTAACCAGTGCGATGTTTATTGCTCAAACATTAGCTGTAGGTTTAATGTTATAAGCGAGTAGCATTATTTAGGTCATGTTACTTCTGCCATGCTATTCATGTAGTGGCATTGTTTAAGCAAGGTCGCTTAAACAATACCACTTAAACAATGTCACTTAAATAGACCCTGTAAATAATGCCACTGTAGTTGAATTATCAATAGACTAGCTTCCTTATCCTCAGGGAGTTAATGATAAAGTTTATTTAGCGCTTCCTTTTTTGATCGTCTAGGCGATACTTTTTTCTTACTGTCTTTTCTTCTATCGCTTGTTTCTATCATCCTCTTCTTTGTGTATTTTTTTTAATAATTGTTAGAGTCATCATCTACTCACTTACATACCTACTTACTAACTGCTTATTTGCCTAGCTATGTTGGGTTGTGTTTTACGTTAGTTTTTAGTTTTCCTTTGTGCGCTACTTTTTAAGTTGCTTCTTTCTGTTTATTTTTTTGGAAAAATTTTTCTATTTTGTGTTTGTTCTCAACGGGACAATAAAAGCTACCTCTTTATTTAATTTATTTAAATTTTGTTTTTAATGTTTTTTTTGTTATGCAGGGTTAAATGACTAACAGTCTGAGGTTTTTTATTAAGTTTAATTAAAACAGTGGCTTATTTGCATTCTTGGTTGTAATTATTAATATAGTATGATGCGTTTAACACTTTTATATCAAATCACTATTAATCGTCCCATTTCATTAATATTATGCATTACGTTTTGAAATTTATTTTCTATTTTGCATTTTTTCTGTTTTTGTATGGTTTGTAAAGAACCTATTAATACCCTGGAGCAAATATATGAACACCTTTCGATTAACTACCGGACAAGCCTTAGTAAAGTTTTTAAATCAGCAATATGTTGAGGTTGATGGCCAGCAAGAAAAATTTGTACATGGTGTGTTTACTATTTTTGGACATGGCAATGTGCTTGGACTAGGGCAAGCATTAGAGCAAGATCCAGGTGATTTAATTGTGCACCAAGGTTGTAATGAACAAGGTATGGCTCAAATTGCTGTCGGTTATGCTAAACAACAAAAAAGAAAAAAAATCTACGCGGTCAGTGCTTCTGTAGGGCCAGGCTGTGCAAACATGATCACAGCAGCGGCGACGGCAACGGCTAACCGTATTCCGGTTTTATTGTTACCTAGTGATGTGTACGCTTCTCGTCAACCAGATCCCGTTATTCAGCAAATTGAACAGTTTCATGATTATTCAATTTCTACGAATGATGCATTCCGCCCTGTCTCAAAATATTTCGACCGCATTATACGCCCAGAGCAATTAATGACGGCCATGATTAATGCCATGCGTGTCTTAACAGATCCTGCTGATACTGGGGCGGTGACTATTTCTCTACCTCAAGATGTGCAGGGGGAAGCATATGACTTCCCTGAGCATTTCTTTAAAAAACGTGTTCATCGTATTGAACGACGTCCTGCCTCTGAAGCGATGATCGCCGATGCGGTTGAAGCGATTAAAGGCAAGAAAAAACCGTTATTAATTTGTGGTGGTGGGGTCCGTTACTCTGAAGCACACGATGCTTTTAAAGCGTTTGCTGAGAAATTTAATATTCCATTTGGTGAAACACAAGCGGGTAAAAGTGCGGTTCCTTTTGATCATCCATTAAACTGTGGTGGTATTGGTGCTACAGGCACTTATTCTGCAAATATTCTAGCTAAAGATGCTGATGTGATCATTGGTGTTGGTACAAGAATGACTGATTTCACGACGGCCTCTAAATCTCAATATCAAGATCCTGATGTGACCTTTGTTAATATCAATGTAGCAAGTTTTGATGCTTATAAATTAGATGGTATTCGAGTGGTCGCTGATGCAAAAGCGGCATTAGATGCATTATCTGAAGCATTAGAAAAAGAAGGTTATCGTTCAGAATACACTGATGAAATTGCGACTGCACGTAAAGCATGGGCGGAAGAACTGCATCGCCTTGATAACGTGCGTTATGAGGATGATAAATTTGTGCCTGAAGTAGAAGGACATTTAGCTAATACCGTCCTAGATGAATACGCGGAAGTATTACAATCTACACTATTACAAACGCGTGTATTAGGTATTTTAAATCAACAATTATCTGACGATGCTATCGTAGTAGGGGCTGCGGGTTCACTGCCTGCTGACTTACAGCGAGTATGGCGTCCTAAGCAAAAAGATACTTACCATATGGAGTTTGGTTACTCATGTATGGGTTATGAAATTGCCGCGGCTATTGGCGCTAAGATAGCTTGCCCTGAGCAACCTGTATATGCGTTATTAGGTGACGGCTCTTACATGATGCTGCATTCTGAGCTGCAAACGGCTATCCAAGAAGGGATTAAAATCGATATCATCTTATTAGATAACATGAGTTTCGGTTGTATTAATAACTTACAAATGGATAACGGCATGGGTAGCTTTGGCACAGAGAATCGCTTCAGGGACTCTAAAACAGGTAAGTTAACGGGTAAATCTGTGCCTGTCGACTTTGCTAAAAATGCTGAAAGCTATGGTTGTGTCACTTACACGGTACGTAATGACGAAGAGTTAATTGCGGCGATTGCTGATGCTAAAAAACAAACCGTATCCACACTGATTGATGTGAAAGTACTGCCTAAAAGTATGACACATGGTTATGAATCTTGGTGGCGTTGTGGCATTGCCGCTGTTGCTGATAAACCGGAAATTAATAAAGCGGCCGATAAGATGAATGCGATGGTTAAAAAAATCCGTCAATACTAGCCTTATTATTGACGAGTAGTGTTTACCCATTACTCGTCATTTAGCTTGCCGGTTTAACTAATTTGTTTAACTTTATTCAATTTCTTTTTCTAACTTGCCCTTTGATGTTTAAAATCTCGTTTACACATTGATTTACTTACCTATTTTCTTATCTATTCAGTTATCTATTTACTTATTTATTCAGTTACCTATTCTGTTAATTATTCATTTGCTGAGCCAGTTAATTGATAGAGGTTAACAGTACTTAAATAACGAGAATTAACTAATACGATAACTCACATAAATTCTGTTCAAACCTAGATTTAAAGATATATAACCTGAATACTGTTAGCTATTGAAGTGTTTAACGAAAGGAGTTGTTGTGTTGTCATCTAAGCCTTTTTTATCTCATGAACAAACTAAACCATTTTTATTTCATGGACAAACTAAACCATTTTTATTTCATGGACAAACTAAACAATGGATCACCCAACAGGGCGAATCATTAATTATTCGCTTCTTATGCCATGATCCAGCACATTTAATCACGGCTCATTTTGTGCGCTGTGAGCCTGACAATGAAGGCCGTCTTGTTACTGCTAATCTTATTCCATTTGATGCGAAATCAGGCTATTTTCCTGCAACATGTAAGCTCTATCAAGCTGTTATTCCTATTAGTACACATATCGATAATACGTATTATGTCATTAAGTGTTTAACTGAAAAAAGTCAGCTCTGGTTGAGTGCCGCAGGGCAATTCAATCGTATTCCAGGTCGTGAAACTCACTTTAAATATAATACCCAACATCAACCTCCAACATGGATACAAGAACAGGTTTTTTATCAAATTTTTCCTGATCGTTTCTGCCAAGGGGATCCGAGTATTTCGGTACAAACAGATGAATATTTATATCAAGGTGGCGAACACACCATCATTGCTAAGAAGTGGGGAGAGCCAGTTGCGGTTGCTGGACATGAGTCTACCGGTGCCAGCGAGTTTTATGGGGGAGACTTAAAAGGTATTCAAAATAAATTAGATTATCTACAAGCATTAGGCATTAGTGCACTGTATTTAAACCCTATTTTTACCGCGCCCAGCAATCATAAATATGACACTACCGACTACCTTAATATTGATCCTCACTTTGGCAGTAATGCTGGTTTTGCAGAGTTAACCAGTTATATTCATCAGCGCGGTATGAAAATAATGCTTGATGCAGTGTTTAACCATACTTCCTGCGAACACCCTTGGTTTGGACGTTATCAACATTTCAAAGATAGTGCCTACCAACACTCCACGTCGCCCTATCGAGATTTTTATACTTTTTTAGGTGAAGGCACTAATGAACAAGATTATTATTTCGCTTGGAAGAGCATCGAAAACTTACCAAAACTTAATTTTCTAAATAAAAATGTACAAAATTATTTCTACAAAGCAGAATCATCGGTTTTAAAATATTGGTTAAAGCCACCTTATAATATTGACGGTTGGCGTTTTGATGTGATCCATATGCTAGGTGAAGGTACCAATGCTTATAATAATGCGCACTATGTGAAGGCATTTAGGGAGTCTGCCAAAGCAGTAAATTCCGACGCGTATATCGTGGGTGAGCATTTTTATGAGGCCACACAATGGTTGCAAGGCGATCAAGAAGATGGGGCGATGAATTATTATGGTTTTGCTCATCCCGTCCGCGCCTTTTTTGCAGGTTTAGATATCGCCTATCATAGCATCGAGATAGATGCTCAAACCTTTGATAACTGGTTAACAGAAAGTCGCGCTAAGATACCTTGGTTAAATCAATTAGCACAACTTAATCAATTGGATAGTCATGATACATCTCGGTTTATTAATCAACTAGGCGGGGATTTAAATAGGTTAAAAGCAGCCAGTATGATGTTATTTAGTTATCCTGGGACACCTTGCTTGTATTATGGCACTGAAGTCGCTTTGCAAGGCGGAAATGACCCCGATAATCGCCGCTGTTTCCCATGGCTAACGCTTGATAAAAATAGTGATGTTTTTATTTTTTACCAGCGTTTAATTAACCTGAGAAAAAATAGAGAAGAGCTTCAGCAGGGGAGTTACCATACACTTTATGCGCAGGAAAGAAGTTTTGTTTTTGCTCGTTGTGAACAAGGTAAAACCAGCATTTATGCAATCAACCTTGAACCACAACCCGTATCATTTACTTTTGAACGATTAGCATTAATGACGAGTGCAACACATTTTTCTGGTTTTGATAATCACAGCCAAGAGTGGCAGCTTGAAGCTCAACAACAACTGAGTTTTACCCTGCCTGCTGAATGTGCATTATTACTGGCTAGTGAAGAAGGATAAGCGGAATAATAAAGTTTAAAAAGCTGATAAAGTAAATCACAATCCGATGGTGATTTATTTTATCTTTGTCATTTTACAATTTTTCATCTAGCCTTTTTTGTTGTTACTAGCTAACTAACTAACTGAAAAATAAAATGATATCCGTTATTTTTGATTATGAATAAAGCTTTTCTAGTTGATGTGTAGGCAGGGGTTTATCAAAGTAATAACCTTGCATTTTATTAATTCCTAGTTTGATACACAGGTTAAGGTCGGCCTCTGTTTCAATGCCTTCGGCAATAATATTTAACTCTAAGGACTGAAGCATAACAACTAAGCCTGCTAAAAATGGCTTAGTATTTTCTTCTGGAGATGAGCTCGGCATTAGGCTTTTATCCACTTTAACGGTATTAATTGGAAAAGAGTGTAAATGTGAAATAGATGAAAAACCTGTGCCAAAATCATCTAATGAAATTTTACAGCCTAAGTCACTGATGTTTTGGATCATCTTCGTACTATTCTCTTGTTCAACCAATAAAGCCGTTTCGGTTAACTCAAATTCAATATTGTTAGCATCAACAGAATAAATACTTAAGGTAGACTTAATAAACTCAATTAATCCTTCATCGGTTAATTGTATTGAGGATAAATTAATTGACATAGTGAATGCGGGATTGAGTGTTTTTTGCCAAATACTCAATTGCATAATGGCTTCTACTATCACCCAACGGCCAATATCTATGATTAATCTAGATTTTTCAGCAATGGGAATGAATATGTCTGGACGTTGACTAACACCTTCAATATCAAATCGTATTAACGCCTCCACTCCCGTTATTTTTGCTGTTGATGAGTCAATAACAGGTTGATAAAGTAAATAAAATTCTTTATTTTCAAGCGTAGTGCGTAACTGTTTTTCGATTAAGAAATTTTCTAAAAATGCTTCCTGCATCTTCGCTTCAAAAAAACAGAATTGGCTACGGCCATCACCTTTCGAACGGTACATCGCAATATCTGCAAATCTAAATAGCTCTTTCACTTCACCGCTGTCGCTGGGGCAAAGTGCGATGCCAATACTTGCACCCGATGTGATGATATGGGAACCTATTTCGAATGGTTGCTGTAATGCTTCTATAATTCGTTTTGCTACTGTACTCGCACCATACGCTGACTCTAAATTAGTTAATGTAATTGCAAACTCATCGCCACCTAAACGCGCAAACAACTCACTACCGCGCAAGCAAGCAGAGATTCGTTTAGTTACCGCGATTAATAATTGGTCTCCTACATCATGCCCATAATTATCATTAACATATTTGAAATGATCTAAATCGATTAATAACAGAGCAAGTGTACTTTTATCTCTTTGCTGTTTTTTTATTTCATGGTTTAAGGACTCGTCAAAATAATAACGATTAGCTAGCCCTGTTAGATTATCTCGTTCTGCAAGCTCTTTTGTACGTTGGTGACTTTGTAATAATTCTTTTTCTAAGGAAGCCCGTATTTGTGCATTAGCAATGGCTCTTTGTAGTCTAAAGGCATCGATCTCTGTTTTAACTAAGAAGTCCTGTGCACCAGCATTAATGCTATTAGTGGCTAAGTCATCCTCTCTGGATGTGCTGGTCATTATCACGACTGCTTTTTGTTTCGCCGGCATATCTTTTAATTCAATTAATAGCTCGATACCCTTACGTTGTGGTAAGTTGTAATCTAGTAATACGACATCAAATTCAGTGTGAGCTAATATTTCAAGCGCTTGATCGACCATTTCAACTTGTGTGATATTACACAGTATATTGCTGCGCTTTAATGCTCTTATGATCATTTCTCTATCGATTATATCGTCATCAACAATGAGTATGTTCATTTTACTACCATATCCTTAAACCCTATCTTTGAAGTAATAACAATTTTAATTTAAGCTTTTACTCTTCGGTTAAATGAACAATTTCAAAATAATGTTCTAGCATACTTACTAAACCACAGAATTTATCTCCGGTTTGGCCTTTTACAAAGTATCCAGCAATATGCTCGCCATAACTGGATACGATATCTGACTTTGCTTTTGAGGTAGTCAAAACAAAAACCACTAATTTCGATAACTTTGGATCTGCACGTAATGCTTTTAAAAATTCGATTCCGCCCATTCTGGGCATTTGTAAGTCTAGAATAATCACCAATGGTGGGGGGACTTCTTCTTTTTTTAATAAAGATAAAGCTTCGAGGCCATCGTAAACCCTTACTATCGGATTAGTAATATTTTGTTTTTTGAAGCTACGTTGAATGGTCATTGCATCGATATCATCATCTTCAACTAGTAACAACGTTATTTCATTTGTATTTTGCAATATTAATTATCCTTTATTGGTGGATATTTTATTGATGGATATTTTTATTTTTTAAGCGCCTTTATTTTGTCACAAATATTGCCAATGCTGTCAATTTTTTGTCATTGTCCCTGCTTAGGGTGGTTCTATGTTCCTAATTCAACGGCCATAAAATATTTATTGTGGTGCCACGCTTTCCATCAGATACAATATTGATCCTGCCATGGTAATGTTCAACAATACGTTTAATCATAGCAAGTCCCATGCCACTTCCTTCTACTTTATCCCGTGACTGTAAAGTCTGAAACATCTCCATGGCTTTATTATGAAACTCTTCTGGAATGCCTGGGCCATCATCGTATAACGATATTTCATGGAAGTTATCTTTTGTAGTATAAGAAAGGGTGATCTTACCGGTTGCTTTGTCATGATGTTTTATCGAGTTAGAAATTAAATTTCTTAATACTATTTCAAATGGTGCCAGTGGAATCTTAATATCAATATTCGGAGCATTGCAGGAAAAATTATCGTTGGTTTCCAATAATGATAATATGTCTTGTGCTTTCTCGGCTAAATTGACGTTATCATTGGTCATGGTGGCTAGATTCAAACGCGAATAGGTTAATAGGTCATCTAACAGTTTAAGCATACGTTTACTACGCTGGCGTAATAAAACTAAATGTTTTTTAGAATCATCGGGCAGCAGCTCTTCACAGTCTTCTTCTATCCAACTTGCTAATTGCTCGATTGCATTGAGAGGAGATTTAAGGTCGTGTGAGGCAACATAGGAAAACTGCTCTAAGTCACTATTAGATTTTTCTAAATCCTTATTGGATTTTTCCAAGTCCGCAATCGATTGTGCTAAATAGCCATTGGATTTTGCTAAATGTTTAGTTTGATCTTTTAATTCTTCTGTCATTTGATCTGCATATTTTAGTGCTTGTCTATTGGCCTTGGTTAAAAATATAAATAACATCAGTAGTAATGCGTCAATGACTAAACCGCCCATTAGAATGATTGAAGACTGATTTAAGGTTGTGTCTTGTCTAAAGCTAATATTTGATTGGATCAAAAATGTCCAAGTACGGCCGTATAAAAAGGTATCAATTTTATTAGAGAAAAGTGGATTAGGATCTGCTTCTGTCGTACTACCATTAGAATGATCATCAAATAATAGGTTTTCTCCATCCCATATCTGAATACTCACATGTCGTTTTTTTTCTGCCAGTGTTCCCTTCATTAGTTTTTCCATAATAAAAGGGGCATAGGTGACACCTGCAATCAATTCTCGGCGTTGCTTTACATTGTCAGGTTTAAGTCCATTTTGATAAAACGGTGTGTAAAAAAGAAAGCCTGGTGTTTGCTTGTCATCTTGCACTAGAGTGATCGGTGCTGTCAGCAATGCCTTTCCAGAGTCTCTTGCCATTTTTATTGAAGAGTAACGATTGTCTTCGAAGGCAACATCAAGTCCAATCGCTTGTTTGTTCGATTCGGCTGGCTCAACATAGGTGATTGGCCAATATTCAGGGTTGTCATGAGTTGGGTGTACTTTGTAGTCAGGCCTGTGTATGCGTTGTGCTTGTAAGTACTCGTCGAAATGCTTAGGTTGCACATTGTAAATAATACCAAAACCATTGATTCCTGGATAATTAGTATCTATGTTCAAACTGTTTGAATAAGCAGACCATTGTTGATGAGTGATACTTGAATGCACCACATTACTTGGATCCACAATATTATCTGAATTCACTGCATCGATATAAGCCACACCGCCCCATAATACATTCTCATAAAGTGTCATACGTTCTTTAACAGCATTGACGACTTTTTCTGCTTCACGGGTAAACTGAATATCAAGTTTTTGTGCTTGTTGAAACTGCGAGTAATACCAAGCACTAAAAGTTAGGAGCACCGAAAGTAATACAATTAACCAATGTACTGCATGCATTTTACCTGCGCGAAGGAGTTTTGTTCTTTTTTCGCTGTTTTGTAATGCATGATCCATTAATCGTCTCCAAAGGGGGGTTGTTGATAGCGATAAATTAAGTTGTTTAGTAGGTAATACTTATTTATGTAATGAAATAAAAAGGTATCTATTCAGGACCCCATTATTTAAATCTATTTCTTCGTAGAAAAGTGAGCATTTAAGCGACTAAACGGCACTTTCTTGCCCGAACTAATTACCAAACGAATTGTAAAATTAATAACAAACTAGGACTAAATAGCTTAGTCATTAATCTTTACTGTTTATTTTGCAACCTTTTCTCGCTTTTATTAGAGGCTGAGTAGCTACATAAAAAGACAGTATTTTTAGTTATTGATTGCTTAAAAGTTTTTGTAATTATTGAAATTTATATCATTTATTATTTTATTTTAAGTGTGGCGCACTGTATTTTTTATATTTAATTTAATTGCTTTTATTTAACGGATAAAAAATTTTAAAGCTAAATAGCCTGTTATTACCTAGCCTTATCAACGAGGAATGTTAGTTTAATAGTAGGATTATAACCACCTAAAATTAGTTATTAAACACTGTTTTTTGATTAATAGTTGTTTAAATTTATTTTTTTGTGGTTTGGAAGCATTTTTAATTAAAACTTATTTGTTGATCCAAGTTTGTTAAATGATAGGTAAGTGGATAAATACAGTAATCTCAATGCAAAACCTAAGTGTATAAACGCAGGCATTGTTAATGGTAATGGCTAACTTGCCGAAGTGGGCGGAAGTGATGAGTGTTATTTGGCTATTTTTTAAAGCGTTTGCTAACAAAACTTAATACATCTTGTGGTATCTATACCTTAATAAGATAAGCTCGAACTTTATTAGTCAGGTATCAGTCAGTTTATGTTAGGAAGTCAGTTGTGAAAAAAGAAAATGTTCAAAGAAATGCTGTTTTTAATCATCTGATGACCCTTTGTGCATGGATAGCCTTTATTCTAATCTTGTTGGTGTTAGCGAAAGGTGATCAAATTTTACAATCAGTGGCGATTATTTACCCTGAATTTGCATTACCTGCCTTTTTCATACCTTGGTTTTTATTAGTCATTTCTAGCGTACAAAAGTTACGTGAAAGCCTATCCAAAGCGCCGCTGCAAAGTTGGATTTTAAAAACGACAGTGCCTATTTTTATATTTGTATTGCCTTTTTTTACTACCTGGCTAACAAGTTCGCTTACAGGTCATCATGAAACTATCGGCTTTGAAGGGTATTGTGTTTATTTGGCTATATTGGTTTTGTTTATGGTGCATTTTTTACCTGTTTTTAATACTAAGCAGGTGTTGGTTAAATAGATGATGGGATGTGCCAGATCACTAACGCTACAATTTTTGTCGCCATTGACGTCCCATTACCCCTCCATTATATAGTCACTTAAATCGCTACTTAAATAGCTACTTAGGTCGCCATTTAGTGCATTACTTTGGTGACTAATATTTATTAGCGACCTTATTCGCTTGTTAGATCCATCTTCACGCTTATTAACATCTCCTCTCAACACAATAAGTGTGACCCTCACTATAGAATCTTAAGCTAGATCTAATAATTGAAATTAACGCTTAGATGAGAAATTGTAATCGTTTACACTATTGTTTTGCAGTGTACAATTTAAGAATGATATTGCTGTTTAGCTGCTCTCTTTAATGCTTCATTTTGTATGGCTTGTGTCGATTATATTGAGCATCAGCTGTACATGTTACGCAGAAAAATAAGTAATTTTAATCAGCAGGATAGATCCAGTAATTATTATCATTGAGCAAATGAGCCTATTTGAGAGAGGAATAAAATGAGAGCATTTACGGAAATAATCAAAGCACGCGATTGGGAAAATCAGTATGTCTCTGCACAAAATGTAATGCCTGCCCATGCACCTCTTCATGCCTTTCACTCTTCTGAAGCGGCTCGTCACAAACAAGATTCTGAATTTCAGCATTTATTAAACGGACAATGGTCATTTCAATTATTTTCCAAACCTGAGTTAGTGCCGAATGAATGCATTGAAGTTGATTATGATGATAGTGACTGGCCTGAAATCACGGTGCCTAGTAATTGGCAACTCCAAGGTCACGATAAACCTATTTATACCAATATAAAATACCCTTTTCCCGATAACCCTCCCTTTGTACCAGCGGATAATCCAACGGGGGTTTATCGCGTTAGCTTTGATCTGCCTGCTGGGTGGGCTGGGCGTCAACAACGTATTAATTTTGATGGTGTTAATTCTGCTTTTCACTTGTGGTGTAATGGTGTTTGGGTTGGTTACTCACAAGATAGTCGATTAGCCAGCGAGTTTGATCTTAGCCAATATTTGGTTGCGGGTAAAAACCAAATAACAGTGATGGTATTACGTTGGTCAGACGGTAGTTATCTTGAAGATCAAGATATGTGGTGGTTAAGTGGTATTTTTCGTGATGTGTATTTATTGAGTAAACCGCTTGTTGCGATACAAGATGTTACCGTGACCACCGATTTAGATGCTTGTTTTAATAATGGAACATTAAAAGTTTCAACTCGATTATCTCAACAACAAAGTGAAGAGAAAAACGCAGAGCCTCAATCGTATCGTGCACAAGTGCAACTGTTTGATGCGGATTTAAATCCAGTGACAGAGCCAGTTATTGCTGGCTTTGGCGAACGAATGATTGATGAGAAGGGGGCATTTAACGATCTTGCTGAGCATCAAATTAGCTTGCTGTCTCCGCATAAGTGGAGTGCTGAATCCCCTTATTTGTATCGTGTTGTTGTTTGCCTGCTGAGTGAAACTGGCGAAGTGCTTGATACGGAAGCCTATCAAGTTGGTTTTAGAGTGATTGACATTAATAATGGGCAGCTTAAATTAAATGGTCAAGCGTTGCTAATACGCGGTGTAAATCGTCACGAGCACCATCCTGAAAAAGGCCATGCAGTTTCCTATGAGGATATGTTATTAGATATTAAGTTACTGAAAAAAAATAACTTTAATGCCGTTCGTACTGCTCATTATCCTAATCATCCTAAATGGTATGAGCTATGTGACCAATATGGTTTATATGTAGTCGACGAAGCTAATATCGAAACACATGGCCAATTCCCGATGTCACGGTTATCTAATGATTTGAGTTGGCTGAATGCTTATATGCGCCGTATGACACGCATGGTCGAGCGAGATAAAAATCATCCTTCTATTATTATTTGGTCATTAGGTAATGAGTCAGGCATTGGTAACCATCATCATGCTATGTATCAATGGACAAAACTCAAGGATCCTACTCGTCCGGTGCAATATGAAGGGGGTGGTGCAAATACTGCTGCGACCGATATTATTGTACCCATGTATGCGCGCGTCAATGAGGATGTATTAACCCCTAATGCGGCTGAAGTTGTGCCTAAACATGCCATTAAAAAGTGGTTGTCGCTACCGAATGAACAACGTCCGTTGATCCTGTGTGAATATGCGCATGCAATGGGTAATAGTCTAGGTAGTTTCGATAAGTATTGGCAGGCTTTTCGTGAGTATCCACGTTTACAAGGTGGTTTTATTTGGGATTGGGTTGATCAAGGATTAACAAAAATAGATCATACTGGCGAAAAGTTCTGGGCTTACGGTGGTGACTTTGGTGACCACATTAATGACCGTCAATTCTGTATTAATGGCTTGATGTTCCCGGATAGAACGCCGCATCCTGACCTATTTGAAGTTAAAAAAGCGCAACAGTTTTATCAATTTACACTGCTTGATGATGCAAATCTCAGCATTAAGGTGCGAAGTGAAAACCTATTTATTGATGCTAATAATGAAACCATTCGTTGGACGGTGACCGAGCAGGGGGAGGTTATTGCCAGTGGAGAGCTTGTGTTGCAAGTGCAGGCGCAAAGTGAACAAATATTGGTTTTGCTTGAATGTTATCCTCCTCAAAAAGCAGGTTGTGATTATTTCCTTAATCTTGAAGTGTTGTTAACAGACGCTACACCGTGGGCTGAAAAAGGTTTTGTGGTGGCGGCTGAACAAATGCCATTAAAATCGGCGCTAGGGTTAGCAACTATTTGTTTAGCAAAAGGTGATGCGCCTGAATTAATTGACACAGAAGATACAATTACTATTAATGGAGTCGGTTTCCAAGTTGACATCGATAAACAACAAGGCGAGATTACCGAATGGGTTGTTGATGGCGTGAGTAAGCTATTACAGGGACCTAAGGACAACTTTTTCCGTGCACCATTAGATAATGATATTGGAACTAGTGAAGCTGACTGTGTTGATCCTAATGCATGGACGACTCGCTGGCAGACCGCCGGTTTATCAAATCTGATGGTTAAGTGTTTAGCAATAGAAGCGGCCGTATTAACGCATGAAGTGATTGTTAAGGTACAGTTTGGTCACTATTATGATGATAATTTGCTGATCACAAGTCAGTGGCAATATGCCTTTAATAGTGAAGGGCGTGCATTAATTGATGTCAACGTTCAAGCTGCTAAATCATTGCCTCCTTTGCCAAGAGTTGGTATGCAACTAGTGGTAGAGGATGTGAGTGATGAAGTGAAATGGTTTGGTCGAGGACCACACGAGAACTATCCAGATCGTATTTTATCTGCACATATTGGTCGTTATACGAGTTCAATTGAAGCGATGCATACGGCGTATATTTTTCCTTCTGAAAATGGTTTGCGCTGTGATGTTAAAGAGGCTTCAGTAGGTGATTTATCGGTTACGGGGGTTTTCCATTTTGCTGTGAGCCGTTATAGCCAAGCTAATCTTACGATGGCGAAACATAGCAATGAGTTAGCGGCTGAGCAGAAATTATATGTCAGCTTAGATGGCTTTCATATGGGAGTGGGGGGCGATGATTCATGGAGTCCAAGTGTGCATAAAGAGTTCTTATTAGATAAAGCACATTACCACTATCAGTTATCTTTGAGTTTTAGCTAAGGGCGAGCAATATTATTTGATTAAATACTGAACGACCGTTTTAGTTAAATACTTAATTATTTACAGGGTCTGAAAAATAGATAATAAAAAACCACAGGTTAAATAACCTGTGGTTTTTTTAGTTTTAGCCAATTTAAACTTTTTAAGTTATTAACATAATTAACTTAACTCAATTTAAAATGCTCAACTACTTTCACTAATTGTGTTTTATTATTTTTAATTTCATTACTGTTGTTGAGTGTTTTCGTGTCATTTTTCTCAAGCTCTATAACCATATTTTGAATCATAGTCATATTGCGTGATATTTCATTGGTAGTGACACTTTGTTGTTCAGCTGCGGCAGCTATTTGCATATTAAGCGCGTTTATTTCTACAATTGAACTTGTCATTAAATCTAATGACGTCGTGCTCTCTTGCGTGGCCTTAGCCGAAGCCTGACAACCCGCTTTGGTACTTTCTACTGCATTCACTACGGAAGAGGTACCTGCTTGTAGTTGTGAAAGCATCGTATTAATCTCTTTTGTAGAAGCCTGTGTACGACTAGCCAGTGAGCGAACTTCATCAGCAACTACCGCAAAACCACGCCCTTGTTCACCTGCTCTCGCCGCTTCGATGGCTGCATTTAATGCCAGTAAGTTAGTTTGCTCAGCAATACCACCGATAATACCCAGCACGCTACCAATTTTAGCGATGTCATCGTTGAGGGTGAAAATTGACGCCGACATCTCTTCGACATCATTGATTAGCGCTTCAATACTGCTAACAGAGTGGCGTACCAAACCTTTACAGACTTTGGCTTGTTGCGATGAATCTTCAGTGAGCCGTGATGCGCTTAATGCACTTTGGGCAACAGAGTCTGCCGTTGCACTCATTTCAGTGATTGCACTTACAGCTTGTTCCGTTTCCTTCGCATGTGAATTTAACAAATCATGATTGAGTGATACTGTGTTTGAGATTTTTGCTACTCCGTTATCTAGTTGTTCTGTTGTGGCGGCAACATTCTGCATAAGTTGCTGTAAATGTTCTGTGAAACTATTGATACCGGTAGCTATTAAGCCAAGATCATCTTTACTGCTGACCTTTAAGCGTCGTGTTAAATCTGCTTCACCACTTGCTAAGTCGGTAACAACGTCGCGTAAATTTTCGATGGGACGATAAGCAAGTCGCACTAAAAAAATGCCCAAAGCAAGTAACACTAATCCTGCGATGAATAATGCCAAAGTGATCGCGCTATTGATGCTATTGGTTTGCTGGGCAATGTAGGATTTATCAATGTAACCCGTTAAGTGCCATTGTTTATCACCTACTTTGATTTGGTGTTCTACTTTGAGTAGATCGCCATCGACTTTATTATCAAATAAAGCGAAACCTGCATGATCATTTAATGTTAAATAACTGCCTGGCATTGAAGCGTTTTTGAGTAACGTTTGAATATATGTTAAATCGAGAAAGAAAATATTACCTCGCCCATTTTTACCTGGAATAGTCACTGTGATCACTGCTTTATCATTTTCTGTAAAAATATCACTAACACTCATTTTATCGCCTGCTTTTACAAGCATGTTTAAAATAGGATCTTTTTTAGCTGGGTCAGTCTCAGTACCTTTATCAGTAAACAATATTCCTTGAATTACTTTGTTAATACGAAAGAAACCAGACTCTTTTTGTAATTCATCTAGGCTGTTTGAGCCTGTATCAATATTATTAGCCAGTAAAATTTTACTGCCCATATCGCTGTTTAACTTATCTCTGACTAAATTAAGTTGACTGGTGGTGCTCTTAACACTGGTCTCAAAAATGTAATTATTGATATAGTAGTTTGCGCTGAGGTAAGAGGTGAAGATGGCAAGAACAAGAATAAAAATTAAAACTGAAAAAATTTTACCTTTAAAAGACATGTAATGATCCTTTTTAAATCATTAAGGGCAAAAGAATTCACCTTTGCCCTTAATTAATGTCACGCTAATGTTTATTTTTTGTTGGCATATTTCATTGAATCCAAGGCAACAGCGAAGATGATAATGCTACCTTTGATAATGTATTGCCAATATGGGCTAACACCGATATAGGTCATACCGTAGTTAATAATGGTAAAGATAAGTACACCGGTCACAACGCCAAGTACACGTCCTACACCTCCGGCAAAGGAAACGCCACCTACGACACAGGCTGCAATCGCATCAAGCTCATACATGAAACCTAAGTTGTTTGTTGCACTACCAATACGGCCTGCTTCTAACATACCGCCGAAGGCATAAAACACACCTGATAATGCATAGATTTTAAGTAACGTGATAGGTACATTCACGCCTGATACTTTAGCGGCTTCTGGGTTACCACCAATGGCAAAGATATTTTTACCAAATACCGTTTTATTCCAAATGATCCAGACAATAAAGATAGCAATGGCAGCATAAAAGGTTAAATATGAGAGTTTAAAGTCACCTAAGCGAATGAAGCCCTGCGCAAATTCAGAAAAGCGATCGTCAAAACCAGCAATCGGTGATGCGCCTACCGTATCAAAGTATAAAGAGTTAACACCATAAACGATGATCATAGTACCTAAGGTGGCGATAAACGGCGTTACCTTTAAATAGGCAACAATAATACCGTTAATAAGCCCAATTAACGCGCCCACAGCACAGACTGCAATGATAACGGCTACAATTGGAATATCGCCTAGGTCCGGAAATACTTTATTAACGTTGTCCGAAGCCTGTAATAAAGTGGCCGATAATACCGCCGCTAAACCCACTTGGCGACCCGCAGATAAATCGGTACCTTGTGTGACGATTAAACCCGCAACACCTAGTGCAATGATAATACGCACAGAGGATTGCGTTAAAATATTACTTAAGTTACGCAAACTTAGAAAAGACGGTTCTTGAATAACAATAATTGCTAACAAAATTAATAAAACCGCGTAGATACCACCTTCTTTGAGGTAGCGCATCCCGCCGAGTTTCTTCAGTGTGTCCATGGTCAAATCCTTTTATAAATAGAGTGCTGCAAGCGCTAAAATTTCACTTTGAGTGGTTTCTTTGGTATTCACAATTCCTGCAACGCGGCCATTACTCATTACCAAGATTCTGTCTGTGATGCCCAATAGTTCAGGCATTTCAGATGAAATGATCATGATACCTTTGTCTTTGTTAGCGAGGCTGAGTATCAATTGGTAAATTTCAAACTTTGCACCTACATCAATGCCGCGTGTAGGTTCATCCAACATTAAAATTTCAGGGTTTGTTAATAACCATCGACCAATGATCACTTTCTGCTGATTACCACCAGAAAGTGAGCCAATATTAGTTTCGTGGGTTGGTGTTTTGACACTCATGGAGTCAATTACCCACTGTGTATCACTTTTCATTTTTTTGTTGCTGAGCAAACCACTTTTAGTTTTGTATTGCTCTACATTCGCGACCAAAGCGTTAAATGTTATATCTAAATTACTATAAATTCCGGTTGCTCGGCGCTCTTCGGTTACCAGTGCAAAGCCATTATTGATTGCTGCGTGTGCATCTTTATTAGCAACGGATTTACCATGCAAAAGGATCTCGCCTGAGCTGCGTTCGCGAATACCAAATAATGTCTCTACTATATCGGTTCGTTTGGCGCCAACTAACCCAGCAACCCCTAAAATTTCGCCTTTATGCAGATTAAAACTGACATGATTAATGGAAGGTTGGTTGGTTGCGGTGAGATCTTTTACTTCTAAAATAACTTCTTTAACCACATTGGTTTTTTCTGGGAATCGATGTGTTAAGTCACGACCAACCATTTTATTAATGATTTGATCCATATCCAAGCCCGCTAAAGGACGAGTTTCAATCCAGACACCATCTCGTAAAATGGTTATTTCATCGCATATTTCAAAGATCTCTTCCATCTTGTGTGAAATATAAACAATGCCGCATCCTCTTTCTTTTAACTTATTAATTATTTTGAATAAATGTCTGACTTCTTTTTCGCTTAGCGAAGAAGTTGGCTCATCCATGATCACTATTTTAGCGTCATATGAAAAGGCTTTAGCAATTTCTAACATTTGCATTTGAGAAACAGATAAGGTCGCGACTTTAACTTTTGGGTCGATATCAATATCTAATTCTTCGAAGATTTTTTTAGTATCGGTGTACATTTTATTATGGTCAACGAAGAAACCTTTTAAAGGGTATCGGCCTAACCAAATATTATCCATTACCGAACGTTGTAATACTTGATTTAGCTCTTGATGTACCATAGATACGCCGGCTTCTAGTGCTTGTTTTGATGACTCAAAGTTAATCTCTTTACCAAGAAAAACAATTTTTCCTTCATTCTTTTCATAAATACCAAAGAGACATTTTAATAAAGTGGATTTACCCGCGCCATTTTCACCCATCAGTGCATGAATCGAGTAAGGACGCACCTTCAAATTCACTTTATCGAGTGCTTTTACACCGGGGAATTGTTTGCTGATTCCAGTCATTTCTAACAGGAATTCATTTTCTACATTTGTGGTCATAATAGTGTTTCCGGTAGGATTAATGGTGGAAAAGAGGGCTTTTCCACCAGAGTCAACGAACGTTATTTAAACGTTATTCCATAGTACTCTTATCAACACCTACATAAGGAACACGGACTACGTTATCCACTAAATTCCATTCAGTACCTTCTGCTGCTGCTTTTCCTTGCGCTAAATTACGTGTTAGTTCGTAAGTTGCTTTCGCTTGGTTAGGTGCATCATTTAGTACTGTTCCTGCCATTTGGCCAGATTTAACCATTGCTAAGGCCTCACTTAATGCATCAACACCAAATACAGGTAAATCTGCTTTACCGTTTGCTTTTAATGACTCAACTGCGCCCATTGCCATGCCATCGTTGTTGGCAATAACCACTTCAATATTATTTCCATTTGGACCAGAAACCCATGCATCCATTTTGTCTTTTGCCATTGCGGTATCCCACATAGCAGTATCAAGATGTAGTTGTTCTGTTTTGTGGCCTTTATCATTTAAAGTGCTAATCACATAGCTTGAACGTGCTTCTGCATCTGGATGACCTGGTTCGCCTTTTAACAGAACAAACTGAATAACACCATCGCCGTTACGATCCCATTTTGGATTTTCAGCCCATTGCTTAGCAATTAGCTCGCCTTGGATAATGCCGGCATCTTTAGACACTGTACCAACAAAGTAAGCTTTGTCGTAACTGGCTAAATCTTTAGCTGATGGTTCTTTGTTATAAAATACAATTGGGATGTTATCTTCTTTGGCTTTTTTGATAATGACTGGCGCTGCTGCTGGATCCACTAAATTAACGGCAAGTGCTTTAACACCACGCGAAAGTAAAATATCAATTTGGTCATTCTGCATAGATTGACTATTTTGAGAATCATTCATTAAGAGAACAATGTCATCATCTTTTTCTGCTTCTTTT
Organism: Psychromonas sp. SR45-3; assembly: GCF_014163575.1. NCBI lineage: Bacteria > Pseudomonadati > Pseudomonadota > Gammaproteobacteria > Alteromonadales > Psychromonadaceae > Psychromonas > Psychromonas sp. SR45-3. The sequence continues at coordinate 22,858 of NZ_JACJDP010000031.1, read as the reverse complement.
TCAATTGCTTGACGTACTACCGCCATAAAGTTGTCGTCATATTTATAGACAGTAAAGCCTAGCTTGGTATCTGCAATAGCAGAATGACCAAAAGTCATTGAAGCACATAGAGTCGCTAACATAGTTAATTTCTTCATGATAAGTCCTTTCTCAATTATTAATATTAATTACCTAAGAATGGTGGGAGTATTTCGAGCACTCTTTAACCACTGGAGCGAGTGTAGATTAATAAATGTGAAGTAAATGTGACCATCTTTGCAAAATAAATGTAAGCGTTTACATATTTTTATTTTTGCGAGCTAATAGGGATTGTTACGCTTTATTACAAAGCATTTTTGCTAAGTATCGGTATTGGGATATTTTAAAAGCAGGAAAAAAATTGAATATAATTTGCCATGATAAGTGTGTTTTTTTCTTTTTATAATTTTAAATTATGATTTTAAGCTGTTCATTTTTAAAGATTAATTTTTATTTTTTAATGTTGTTAATTAAGTGTGGATTGGTTTTTTATTTACAGAGTAGCTTGTTAATCATGCTGGGGGAAGTGGAATTTTATTTATGAAACTCTATTTTTATGTATTTTACTAGTGTGCTGGATCACTTTTGACTAAAACAATAAAAAGCAAATTTAAACATATCATAATACTTATTTTTATCGATTGTTAGTCGTTTGTTAATGAGCTTTTAATTCTCGATGACGATAATAAAAACATATAAATAAAGTGCCAAGTAGTCCAGTAGGGAACAATTAAATTGGCTCCATTAAAAGGGGGGTCATAGCGAAGTGCTGTTAAGTATTGACCTTTGCTACCGAATTTCTGATCACGAGTGAGGGAATGAAATGAAGCTGTTCAGTCTCAATATAGAGATCATTGGTACGTTTTAATGCTAATAATGCCGCTTTTTCAGCCATTAGTGCGATAGGGTAATGCACAGTCGTTAACGCAGGATATAGGTAATGAGCAAGTAAGCCGTCATCAAATCCTATAATAGACAGTGCTTCGGGAATGGCGATACCTTTGTCATGAATTACCGCTAGGGCACCCGCTGCCATGTAATCGTTATAGGCAACAATGGCTGTTATATTAATGGATAAAGTTAATAAACTGTTCATTGCAGCCATACCACCATCTGCATCGGGGTCGTTACAAGCGATATATTCATTTGATAAGCTAATACCGTTATCTTTCAAGGCGGCTAAATAACCTTTTTTTCTGTCTTTAGCATCTTCAATCGTATGGTTTGATGCAATACACGCAATATCTTTATGACCCTGTTGAATCAAATAATCGGTGGCCAGGTAAGCACCGGTATAGTTATCAAGTGAGATACATCGGTCGGCGATTGCTTCGATATAGCGGTTGATCACAACCAAGCCCTTTATTTCTTGTGCGTAGCTAGTTAACTCTTCATCTGTCAGCCTTTTAGAGTGAATAATTAAAGCGTCGCAGCGATTTTTAATTAATAACTCTATGGCATCTCGCTCTTTTTGTGGGTGGTGATAACCATTCCCAATAAGTGTGTGTTTACCATGCTCATGGGCGATTTTATCGACTGTTTTGATCAGTAAACCAAAAAAGGGATCTGAAACATCACCCACCAATACACCTATTGTATTCGTCTTTTGGCTGACTAAGGCTCTGGCAGATTCATTCGGGCGATAGCCTAGCTTTTGCATCGCTTGAGTCACGGCTGCAATGGCTGATTTACTGGTCTTGGGAGAGTTGTTTACAACACGAGATACAGTGGCAATCGATACACCGGCTTCTTTAGCTACGTCCTTTATTGTAGACATTACTTACCTTATAAAAATAAATATTAAATGGTTTTAATCCATTCTTATGTAGTTTTAGCTATGTAATTTTAACTATATGACTTTAGCTATGTAGTTTTAAATTAAGCGTGATCGTATTCGTCAAAACAAAAACAATAAGTCATATATACACTTAAATAATATCTTTTGCTGAAAAGAATAACGTTTAATCGCTCCATTAACCCTATATTGGTGTGTGATAGTTTACTTTTATTAACCATATCTCAAACTTATCAATTAACTATTCGGTAAGGAGGGAGTGCTTGATAGGTTGAATATTGGAGGTGTTATTGTTCACTTCATCCAATCGTTTTTAACCGCAGCTTGAATGTAAGGAATAATATGAGCCTATCGATACCGTCTCAGGGGGAAGTCTAATGTCAGTCACGTTAAAACATAAAAATATTTTGGTAACCGGCGCAACGTCTGGCATTGGCCGTTTGCTTGTTGAGCGGTTAGCTTCATTGGGATGCAATCTCGCTTTTTGCGGTCGCTCTAGCCAAAAGATGCAAGATGTTGTGATGAGTGTGGTTAACCTAAGTTTAACGGAGGAAAAGCATTACCATCAGGCTTTTGAACTGAGTGATTATGATGCGATTGCCAGCTTTGTCAGTAATGCAACCACGCAATTAGGAAATATTGATATTTTGATTAATTGTGCCGGTGCAAACACATCAAGAGATTCAGTCGTCAATATGGATATTAATGACTTGCAGCAGATGTTAACAATTAACATGCTCGCTCCTTGTGTGTTTATGCAACAGGTCTATAAACAATCCATGAAAACACAACAAAAAGGCATGGTCATTAACGTGATGTCAACGGTTTGCTCCTTTGCAAATGAAGGGATAGCGGGTTATACCGCTGCTAAATCTGGTTTGGATGGGTTAACTAAAGTATTTAGAAAAGAGGTTAGAAATGAAGGCATTAAAGTCTGCGCAATTTATCCTGGTGGCGTAGATACGCCTTTCAGAGAAAGTGCACGACCTGAGTACCTTGATCCGATCAGCGTTGTTGAAGCGATCATCTATATGGCAAGCCAAACTGGCAATGTCTGTGTTGATGAGTTAGTGGTTAAGCCTATGGTTGAGAAAAATTATCCGTAAATAAAAATATAGGGGCACCATTCTTTTTTAAATCAGGCGTTGTTGCTCGCTTACGTTGTTGCTCGCTTAGTTACTTAGTTACTTAGTTACTTACTAACGACTTAGATGCCTAGCGACTTATTTTCACTTTCTGGCATTTCTATTGTGATATTTCTATAGTGGACTTTTTGCTGTCGTACTTTTACCGGTTTTTCCGTTATGGTTTATATTTTTATTTTCTATAAACAAATGAAAAACTAAAATATACTCAAAGCTTCTATAAAGTCAGGTAGGATTGTTCAATGCAAAACATAGAGAATGTAGAATTATCGATATTAAGTCTTGATGACTATCAGGAACTAAAAACGACCATGATTGAGGCTTACACCAATGTTTCTCTAGCGAGTGCTTATTGGGAAGAGCAACATATTCAATCGTTAATTAGTAAATTTCCCGAAGGTCAGATAGTTATTAAAGTAAATAATCAGTTGGCGGGTTGTGCACTTTCTATACGTATTAATGATGCTGACTTTAATGATGCTCATACTTATGATGATATAACAGGGACGGGAAAAGATACCTTTAACACCCATAATGACGAGGGTGATACCTTATATGGTATTGATGTCTTTATTAAAGCGGAGTTTAGAGGTTTGCGTCTTGGTCGTCGTTTGTACGATTACCGTAAAGAGTTATGTGAAAGATTAAATTTAAAAGGCATCACCTTTGGTGGTCGTATACCTAACTATCACAAATATTCAAATGAGCTATCTCCTAAGCAATACATTGATAAAGTAAAACGTAAAGAGATCCATGATCCGGTTTTAAATTTTCAAATCTCCAATGATTTTCACCCTGCGCGTATTTTAAAAGGTTACCTCGAGGGAGATAAAGGCTCTAATAATTATGCGGTATTGTTAAAATGGAACAATATTTATTATGAAGAGATAAACAAAAAAGAAGTGCCAACTAAAATGCTGGTACGTCTTGGTTTAATTCAATGGCAGATGCGACCTTATAAAAACCTTGATGAGTTAATGGAACAAGTAGAATATTTTGTTGATGCGGTCGCGGGTTACCGTTCAGATTTTGCATTGTTTCCTGAGTTTTTTAATGCTCCTTTGATGGCTGAAAATAATCACCTAAGTGAACCACAAGCAATACGCGAATTAGCTAAGCATACGGAAACAATAGTTCAAAAATTTACTGATTTAGCGATTAGCTACAATATCAATATTATTACTGGTAGCATGCCAGAAATAGTCGGAGATCGACTCTATAACGTCGGTTATTTGTGCCGTCGAGATGGTACTAAAGAGCGTTTTGAAAAGCTTCACGTGACTCCCGACGAAGTTAAGGTTTGGGGAATGGATGGTGGATCTCAACTACAAGCTTTTGATACGGACTGTGGAAAAATAGGTGTTCTAATTTGTTATGACTCGGAGTTTCCTGAATTAAGCCGAATTCTAGCCGATGAAGGAATGGATATTTTATTTGTACCTTTCTTAACTGATACTCAAAATGGTTATTCTCGAGTCAGAAATTGTTCCCATGCTCGTGCGATTGAAAACGAATGTTATGTGGCGATTGCTGGTGGAGTAGGTAATTTACCTAAAGTGCACAATATGGATATTCAATACGCGCAGTCAGCGGTATTTACTCCTTGTGATTTTGCTTTTCCTGCTAACGGGATCAAAGCAGAAGCAACGCCTAATACTGAAATGATCTTGATTGCGGATGTTGATATTTATTTATTACGCGAACTTAATCAGTTTGGAAGCGTGAAAAACTTAAAAGATAGACGTACAGACCTATTTGAATTAAGAAAGCGCTAATAACCCGCACATTAATAAATCTGTCTTTAATAGATAATATGATGGTGAGTAAAGTTAACTCTCCATCATACTGTTACTGAACAATATTGTTACTTAAAAATATTCAGCTTCTAATTATAGTCATTTCATTAAGTATGTGATCAGCTATTTAGCGGAATCATGATAAACCTCTGTTCTATTCCTGCCCTTTTTTTTAGCTAAATACAAAGCTTTATCTGCATCTTCGAACAGTGTCTCTTGGGTATCATCTGTGAGCATCGTTTTGACACCAATGCTAATCGTCACCGAAATTGATTTACCAGCAAATGTAATGATCAAATTCTCGATACTTTTTCGAACAATCTCTGCCGTTTTATAGGCTTCGTCTTTGCCACTTTCAGGTAAAAGAATTAAGAACTCCTCACCTCCCCATCGAAAAATAATATCAGATTCTCGAATATTGCTTTTTACGTCTTGTACTAAGGTTTTTAAAACTACATCCCCGGTCGGGTGTCCGTAGGTGTCGTTAATTTTTTTAAAGTAATCAATATCTAACATCAGTGCGGATAATGACGTTTGTGTTCTTTTGGACTGTGCGTGTGCTTGTTTAAATAGGGCGTCAAAAATTTGCCGGTTAGCACAGCCTGTTAATTTATCCGTGGTCGCCATTGTTTCTAACTTTCTTTGATAACCAGAGATAATTAAATGCACAAAGGCAACCAAAATAAGTGAAATCACAAAACTAACGCTTAAATTAAGGATTAACGTATTTTCAATTCGCTGTTCAGCCTCATTTTCTTTCTGCGCAACAATTAAGTACCAGTCAAATTCAGGTACAAAGCGACTATTAAGATAATGCTTTTGACCGTCTTCTTCGTACTCTATCGAATTTGTGGTTGTATCAAGTATCTGCGGCAAAAATTCGGACAAACCTGGATTCTGATGGATATTAATATGTGTATTATTAACAACGCCACTGAGTACTATCTCACCATTTTTATCAATAAAGTAGATTTCTCTGTTGTAACGATTTTTATAATTTTCTATTAATTTTTGTACTGCATTAACGGCCAGACCAACCCCAATGGCACCAATATAACTACCATCATAATCATAAACTCGATAATTAATAAAGATAGTAAACGACATGCGATTAGCTGTATCCACATCAACATTAATCTCATAATCTGACGTCATTTTTTGTACTCGAAAATACCAGTCGTCTTGTTTATCTAATACGCTGACAGGTTTTAATATCCCCGTTGAATGGTAATAGTGACGCGTTTTATCCGAGACAAAGAAGCTGGTCACTGTGCCGTAATGTAATTGCACTTCATTAAGGTATTTAACAATGGCTGTTCCATCTTCTTCTCCGTTTATTACCCAATCACGAACAAAGGTATCCTTGGCCATCATAGATGAAATAAAAATGGGTCTTAACAAATCGCGTTGAATTTCTGAATAAATATTATCACTGGTGAGTGGTAACGTGCTTTTGGCTATTTGTGTTCTGATCGATTCATTGGCTGTGTAGTAACTAACGAGGCTAATAAATAAAAAACCAGACATCAATAAAACAATTAATAAGATAAAGCGTAATTTTCTATTCCACATTAAAAGTCCTTTTCCTGTTACTTTATTCTTTGAGAGATAGGCTGAAAGGTTGTATCGATATAATCCATTGTCGACTTTATTCGATTGGCTATTGCGCTAACTTTACAAATACCTAAATGCTATAAAAATAAAGCATAACTTACGCCATTGAGTCATATTTTTAGCTTTTGTGAGCAGCTAATTTTTTTATACAAGTGTGATCTTATGTCTTATGGCTCTCGTAGGTATACCTGTTACCAATCAAAATGCATTATTCAGTCGCTAGATAGAATATCAGTGTTAGACGTGATGTGAACAATTTTCGAACAATTTTCGAACGATTATCTGTGTTAATCCTTTAACGGGGTGTTGGTGATAAATGACATTTTAAAGATGATATTAAAACTCGCAAAGAGACTTTAATTTGATATTTATACCTATAAGTAGATAGTTATTTGAAGTTGTAATAAGCTGAATATCATTTAAATATAAGGTGTGTTTATAGTAAACGTAATCTATTGAAGTATGGCGTTAACGTATTGTTTTTGCTTTTATTTCAATTTATTCAATGAGTTGGGAATTTGGCTTTGTTTTCTAGGAATTTTAGGCTAAAAAAATTAATAATATATCTAATTTTAACTTTGCAAATCAATAACGACTATGATATTTTTTCACCTTAGTTTGATGGTACTTTTACCAGCTAAATTAACTATATGGAACATGGATATGATTAAACGTAAATTACCCCTTCTTGTTAGCACATTGCTACTTGGCCAATTTCTTCCTGCTCATGCAGATCAACCTGATGCTGAAACGTTAGTTGGAAACGTTTACGGTGGTATCCACGGCGCCTATCTTAAAGCTGATAACGACCGTTTAGATGCTACTGGCGATCAATTCAATAACGCTGGCGGTGCTGGTGTTGAATTAGGTTATCGTGTTTCAGCTCCTTTAGAGCTGCGTTTATCTTACACAAACTTTACTGCTGATCTTAAGCAAGGTAGTGATCTTGATAATCTAAACAAATACACATTTGATGCTCTTTTCTTCCCAACTGGAAAGAACGTTTATTTACTAGGTGGTATTAGTGCATTAGATTTTGAAGCTGATGCAGAAGCAGCGGTTAACGTCGGTCTTGGTTACCGTCAATACTTCACTGACCAGTTTGCTGGTTATGTTGAAGGTAAAGGTAGCTACCAATTTGACGAAAAATTTACTGATGCAATCGCTCAAGTAGGTCTAGTGTATTTCTTTGATAAAAATGAAAAAGCACTACCACCTGTTAAAGCTGAGCCAGTAGCTTACGTTGCACCTGTTGCGATCGATACTGATAAAGATAGTGTTGTTGACGGTACTGACCAATGTCCAGCTACACCTATGTCTAATAAAGTAGACGAAGTAGGTTGTACTATTTTTGCTGAAGAAAATCTTTCATACCGCTTGGCTGTTAACTTTGATAATAACAAAGCTGTTGTTAAACCTGAGTACTTTTCTGAGCTTGATAAAGTAGCAACATTCCTTAAAACTTACCCACACGTAGACATTACGGTTGACGGTTACAGTTCAGTATTAGGTAAAGCAGATTACAACCTAGAGTTATCACAAAAACGTGCTAACGCAGTTGCTGCTATGTTGACGTCTAAATACGGTATTGATGCAAATCGCATGAAGGCTGTTGGTCACGGTGAAACAAATCTACTTGATACAAGTAATACTCGTGCTGCTCACAAAATGAATCGTCGAATCGAAATTAACATCGATGAAACTCGTAAAGTGCCAGTTACTCGTTAATATACTTGCATAATTTAACTCTCCTAACTCGTTAGGAGAGTTTTTTCTCATTTTTCTATAATCTATAGAACTAAGTCAGCTCTTATTAACCCTATAAAAACGACCTTCTCCTTTTACCAGAACATTATAATTCGCTGTTTTTTTATACTTATTGGCATGTGTTTATTGTTTTTTTCTGATCCCTCATCATTGATTTTATGAGTTTTTTTCGTGCACTATTCTCTGATGTACATATAATAGTTATCTATATTTATACCCGTTATAGCAGCGCTATTAAGTATGTGATCAAATATTGCGTAGGAAAATCCTGTCAATTTAAAGTGTAGATTTCGTCAATTAATTGTGCCATCTGCAGAGTTTCCAGCGCAGAAGTAATGCGTTTTACCTAGAAAGATTGATCTGCTATTTAGCGGAATTGGTATCGCGATTCAAAATACAAAAAGAAGTAAGCAGTAAGCTAAATAAACTTCGGTTTGAGACTGAGTTGTTAAGTTTCATCAAAGAAGTCATCATTTACATCAAATTATGTTTTAAGCTAAACGATTTTTCTGTGCAATATTTACAACGCTTATTTCATACAATTGGGTATAACAAGGATGTCTAAAAAGTGAATATATTTTCAATTAAGCCATTATTACTAGCGATTGTTATCAGTTTTATTGGTATTTTCTCTACTTATACTATTTCATTAAAAGTAACTGAACAATTAAAAGCTGAAAGTTATGAAAAAATAGAAAATATTGCAAAACAGGTCTCTAGTCATTTTCAAGATGCGATTGATAAATCGATCAATGATTTACAAGGGTTACAAGCCTTTTATAGTGCTAATAAACAGCACTTTTCACAACTTGAATTTAATCAATATATGGATGTACTTGATATTAATCAGAGAGGATATATTCAGGCAATGAGTTGGGTTCCTTTGGTTAAATCCAGTGAAAAAGAGCGGTTTGAAGCGCTCATTAGGGCTCAACAACCTGATTTTGATATCATGGAAAGAGATGCTCAAGGTAAGTTGGTTAAGAGCAAAGTTAGACCCCATTATACTCCTGTGGCTTACGTTAGTAACTACCAAGTTAATAAACAGGCATTAGGGTTTGATCTCAATAGTAATGATATACGTCGCCAATCGTTGGAATTGGCCAGAGACAGCGGCAGAATGACGACCACTGCAAAAATTAAACTAATACAAGAAACTGGCTCTTCTGCTGGTTTTTTAATTATTGCACCGGTATATCAACAAGATCTCCCGATTGATACAAAAGAGCAACGTATTACGGCATTGATTGGTTACGCAACGGGTGTGTTCAGAATTGACACGTTAATGGAAAATGCAAAAGCACGAGCGGATATTGAAGCCTTAGAGTTGAGTTTATTAGATATTAACCAAGAAAATGGTGGTTCGCTTTATGGCCAAATAGAAGATAAAGATTTTTTTAGTTTTGATATTAATATTCCGGATCGTCAGTGGCAGTTAAATATTGCGCTTAATGATATGTTGTTAAAAAATATTGAGTCTCCTACTGTCATTAAATGGATTTTATTCGGCGGCATTGTGATTAGCTTATTATTAGCTTTTGCCATCTACGCATTACAAGTTGCTGTTATTAGAGCTAAAAACATTAGTCATTTAAGTGAGGCTCTGCAGAATCAAAATAGTCAATTAGAGAAAAAGGTGGCCGACAGGACTCAGTCTTTAGCCGATAAAAATGCCCAATTAAAAACAAATATTGATGAGCTAACAACACAGAGAGCACTTTTATCTAGTTTAATGAAAGAAGCCGATGCAGCAAAAGTACTGGCTGAGTTGCGTTCTGTTGACCTTGCCCGTTCAAATAAAGACTTGGATGAATTTGCGTATGTCGCATCTCACGACTTAAAAGCGCCATTGCGTGGCATTGACCAGTTAGCGACTTGGGTTGTGGAAGATCTTGAGGAAGGGAATTTAGAGGAAATACCTGCTCATCTTAAAATGATGCGCAATCGAATAAAGCGTTTGGAAACGTTATTGAATGATTTATTAACGTATTCACGTGCAAACCGCCAACAAAATAGTATTTCTGATATTGATAGTAAGGTTGTCATTAATGATCTGTTCTCATTAGTTGCACCGCTGGAAGGTTTTACGTTAACGATTAAGGATAACCTTCCTCGTTTTTCAACTTACAGAGCACCTTTTGAACAGGTAGTGAGAAACTTACTCAGCAATGCGATTAAACATCATGATAAAGAGCAAGGTCATATTCAGATTGGATGTACAGAAACAGATGAATTTTATGTCTTCAGTATAGAAGATGATGGTCCTGGTATCTCGCCTAATTATCATGAAGATATATTTAAAATGTTTAAAACCTTAAGACCACGCGATGAAACTGAAGGCAGTGGTATGGGATTGGCATTAATCAAAAAAATTGTTGAGCATTACTCTGGTGAAGTGATTGTTAAATCTGTGCTAGGGCAGGGGTGTACTTTTTACTTTAGTTGGCCGAAAGGGGAAATAGAGTCCAGCATGATGGAGCAGAAATAGTTAAGGTATAATCGCAATATCAATAAAGTAGTGCTCTATTTAATGGAAATAATGCACTAGTGATTTTCAACGAACACTAAATGCAGCGGTTCTATCAGGATAATACAGTTAAAAGGATATAGTTATAATGAGTAGTAATTATGCAGAAGTCAGCATTTTATTAATAGAAGATGATGAAATAGATGCAAAAGCAGTAGAGAGAGGCTTTGCTAAATTAAAATTAGCTAATCCCATTATTAGAACTAAAAACGGCTTAGAGGCATTACAGCTGTTGCGACAACCAGATGCAATACAGCGACCATATTTGATTCTACTGGATCTTAATATGCCGATCATGGGGGGATTAGAGTTTCTAAAAATAATTCGTCAGGATGAAGAGTTAAAAAATACTATCATTTTTGTTTTGACTACCTCATCGGCTGACCAAGACTTAGTTGCTGCTTATAATGAAAATATCGCCGGTTATATCGTTAAATCCGATGTAAAAGGTGGCTTTGATAAGGTCATTAAGTTGCTAGATTGTTATTGGCGAGTAGTGATGCTACCTACATAGTTTATATTGCTTTTTAATATAGACTGCATAAGTGCTTAAATTGCATGGTTATTTTATTCGCTTACAATTTAATAGCCATCAGTAGCTTATCAAATGCGATAGGATGGCTAAAATAGTAACCTTGATAATGATAACAGCCTAGCTGGACTAGACAGTCTAACTCTTCTTTTTTCTCAACTCCTTCAGCGATCACTGTCATGTTCAAACTTTTAGCTAACTCGATAATCATACCTGCAATCGCAGTATTACTTTTATCCTTGTGAATATCGGTTACAAAATAACGGTCAATCTTAAGCAATGTAGCAGGTAAGCGTTTTAAATAAGCTAGCGAAGAATAACCTGTTCCAAAATCATCAATTGCGCACTCCACTCCAAAACGATGTAATTTTTCTAAGCTCTCTATTGATAACTCTATATCGCCCATCATTATGCTTTCAGTAATTTCTATTTTTAAACGAAAAGGCGAAATTTGACTTTCTTCTACCGCTGAAATAATGGTTTGCACAAAGTTGTGCTTTGCTAATTGTTTAGCACTTATGTTAATTGAAATTTGCTTAAAAGAATCAGGCAGGTCGAGCTGTTCTAACTTTTTGATGTCAGCACATGCTTGCTTTAATACATAGCTCCCTATTTGTATAATCAGGTCACTTTCTTCTGCAATAGGGATATAAATTGCCGGGGATTCGTAACCTCGTAATGGATTATTCCAGCGCAGTAATGCCTCCGCCCCAACTATGTTTTTAAGGTGGTCATATTGCGGTTGATAATGTAATTCAAAGTTATTATTTTTGAGGGCTTGCTTTATTTCCTGTGTATAAGTGATGTGTTCATTAAGTTGTACTGACATGTCGCTGTTGTAGGCAAGCGCTTTATTTTTACCTTTTTTAAAGGCTTCATACATGGCAATGCTCGCATTCTTCAGTACATCCTGAACGCTCTTACTCGTATCATTAAATGTTTCATATCCAATGAAACAAGAAACAGAAAATCGTCCTTCAGATAGCTCAAGTGGTATCTCAATGGCAAATACAATATCTGCAATAACACCATTAATAATAGATTTCATTTCAAGGGGGCTAACTGGTAAGTCTTTTAATAAAACGATAAATTCATGGCCATCAAATCTCGCAATGGTAGCAAGGTTTTTCACTGTATGACGTAGTCTATTTGCCACTTGTCGTAACACTTTATCACCCACATGATAGCCCATCACATCATTAATATTTTTAAACTTATCCAAATTAATTAATAATATGGCACCAGTGCTTGCCTGATCTGCACAATTATCAATGGCTTTAGCTAAGCGTTGCTGCATTTCCATTCTATTGAATAAGCCGGTGAGAAAATCATGAGAGGCTTGGTAACTGATTTTTTCTTCAATCTGTTTTCTGGTTTTAATTTCTAAGACTAGCGAGCGGTGATTAATAGAGCCGATACTGCTTGTTGCCAGTTTTTTTAATACTGGGGTTAAGGCATTTTGAATTGCTTCACCTAACGGCTGCTTACGCTCAATAGCTAATACACCAAAACCACCAATTTTAAATAAGTGGTAAAGACTCGATTCATATTCAATAACGTCAATCGCTAAGTTATTTGTAAAGAAAGTATTAACGATATTGGCGAGTGGTTGGTTATTACTTGCTAGCAACCCATATTTTTTCATTGGGAAACTTAAATAATGACCTAATTTCAAATTTGAATCTTTGCTCTTTTGATGGACTGGATTTTTATTTTTATCTTGTACTAGAAAAACATGGCAATTAGTTGAATTTAAACTGAGGCAGCAGAGGCGTAAAAATTGATGCAACATTTTTTTTAGATCAGAGTCTTTACCTATCGCCAGTACTAACTGGTGTTGGATAGACATAATGTGCATCGCTGTATTCATAAATTATCCAGAATAATTAAAAAGAACCGAGAACGGTTGATTTATTAAGTAAGCGTATTGAACCACAAGGGGTATTAGCTATTTCTCCTATTGCCATCGCACCGACTAAACAGATGTTGGGAAACGGGGACTGTATTGCTTCAAGTTCATCATCGATGCTATCGCCCATGAAAAAATCACGACTGATACAATCAAATAATAATAGCGTGTTGAGAGGGCCTTGCCGTAATAAATTTTGAGCAACTTCTTTACTTGCGTCGATCATTTTATCTTGGCTGCTTTGCAATAGATAGACCATTGAATTAACAGGTACATTTCCTACACACTCTAAATATGAACCATTGGTTTGAATAGGATCTCGAACTAATATTTCGCCATCTAAAGAGATAATGCCTAAAGGGTACTTTTTCGCAAATGTTGCAAAGAAATCTGCACACAGCGGCGTAAAATGCCTACTTTGTATTATTTCCTTATAAATATCAAAGGTAGGTTTATAATTTAAAGAATAAACAAAGTGACCCTCGGATGACGTAACTAAATAAGGGCCATCAAGTAGCTCCCAGCCGTGTCCAATACTATTGTTGATTGGGCAAGGTAAAGCAATGACTTGTGTGATGCCTCTAACCAACCCCTGGTTGGTAAAAATAACTGGATTATTTGCGTTATCTAAAGATCCTGCACCACCACCAATGGTTGTGACACCAGAGCCCATGAAATCATAAAAATGGTCAATAAAGTTTTCACTTTTACTACATAGTGCATCGGAGATGATGATGAAATCCTGATATTTTTCAATGATTTTACTTTTGCTGTGAATGTAATGCTTTAAGTCAGGGTCAGATTTGTTGAGCATGTCGTAGTTGACTATTTTCGGGTCAACCATTAATCCCAGTACAATGGCTCCTTGAGTATAATTTTTACCTTGGTAAATTATTTTAGGAAATATTCCGCCGCATAAAGGCAATGGGCATGCTTTTAATGTCTTGTTTACTTTTTCAGTATTATAAGCATTGTTAATACAAGTAAGTAGTAATATGCTGTTAGCACCTGCGTTTATTACACTCTTTATGGCCTTATTCAATTCATCTAAAGAAGGGCTATCTGTAAATTTTATGATAGATGCCGGGGACATAAAGTCTATTTCCTAAGTTTAGGGTATCAATTTTAGGGTATTAAAATGATGACCTAATATATTGATAAAATACATATATATAACTTTATCTAATTTGTAGAGAAAATCCTATAAAGTTTTGATTTGTATTTATTTGTTTGTGATTGATCGCACTTTTGATAATTATTCGCATTTATTAATTGTATGATTTAATTTGCTGTTATTTTGTTCGATATTGACTCATATTTAGATGTTTTAGTGCTATTTTTTAATTGTGAAGTCGTTATCTTTTACTGATTATTCAATGGAATATCGGCTTTTATTTGACTTGATGTATGATAATTATTTGACTCGATAAAGCCCTTTATAAATACAGTCCTACTAGGTATTATGTATAAAAAAGTTAGAACTTAATCACTGAAAATTTAACATATCATTAAATGACTTACTGCTTTCTTTATCAAAAGACCAAAAGGTCAAAGTGCTTAGAGTCTATTTTTCTTGAGCGACATTGATAAGTGCCATTACAGTTTTTATTTGTGATTAACTAAAACATCATCATCCAGGAGGAAAACAGTACACATAAAAGGTCGTTATCTTGATTTTAAACGACTTATTTTTATGAAACGCTCGCCTCTTTTCCTAATATTCATCATCACTATTCGTTAATAATTAAAAAGGAAGATAAAGAAAAAATGTCATATCAACTCATACTGATCTGTATTGCGGCTTTAATTGGAATTGGCATTCTTTTGCATCATCCATCACGGACTTTTGGCATTCCTTCTTTGCTCATTTTTATGGGAGTTGGGCTGTTATTTGGTAATGGTGAGTTTAATTTTATCTATGATAATTTTGCTTTAACTTCTCTAGTTGGCAGTATTGCACTTAACATTATTGTTTTTGTTGGCGGATTAAATACATCCAAGGAAAGCGTTCGCGTTGCTTATCGAGAAGGGGGAATACTCTCAACCTTAGGAGTTCTGTTAACGACCTTCTTTTTTGCCATTCTACTTTCTTATATTTTAGATTTTTCTTTTATTGTTTGTCTTTTATTTGCAGCCATTGTCTCATCAACCGATGCTGCCGCTGTTTTCTCAATTCTACATTCCAAAAAAATTAAATTAAAAGAGCAAACAGATACCGTATTAGAATTTGAATCCGCTACTAATGACCCCATCGCACTGATTCTTGTTGTTCTATTAACTGAGTTAGCACTTACTCCTGAGAGTGGCATTTCTGCAAGTCGTATTAGTATTGAGTTAATCACACAAATTTTTAGTGCGTTAATTATTGCCTTCATTGTAGGGCGTTTATGTGTGTGGTTACTTAACCATATTAAGCTTGAAGAATACGGTTTAATTCCTGTGTTTGTTCTGGTGAGTTTTGTCTTAGCGACCTACGGTAGTGAGCTTGTTGGCGGTAATATTTTATTAGCTTCATATGTGGCAGGGGTAGTGATTGGTAATGGCATTAAACGGGGGAAAGAGATCACTAAACACTTCTTCAATAGCTTATCTTGGTTAGCTCAGGCACTCATGTTTATCGCGCTTGGTTTGCAAATTTTTCCGCAGCATCTTTTTGATGTGCTTTATTCTTCTTTATTACCTGCCGCATTATTAATACTGGTTGCGAGGCCCTTAGCCGTACAAATTTGCTATCTTTTTTTCCCGAAAGCCAGTTGGAAAAAGCGTTTATTTATTTCATCTATAGGCCTCAAAGGTGCGACGCCAATCGTCTTTGCATTGATTCCCGCTGCTGCAGGAGTTACTTCGTCTTTAACCATTGTTAATATGGTCTTTTTTATCGTATTAATATCAGTGTTTCTGCAAGGGGCTGCGATTAAACCTTTGGCTAAAAAATTACAGCTTAATATTGAACAAGAATAGAAGTATTTTGAGCTTTTATATCCGCTTTTTATAGCCACTTATTCCTGGTTAATAAAAAGCGGTTAAGTGAAAATGGCTATAAAATAAATTTATATTTTATTAAGCCCAAGTGTGAATTGAATTGTTTCTTGGTCTGGTTGTGAGACTTCGATGGAGTAATTGTTCAGCAAACACAATTTATTTACAATGGCTAATCCCAAACCATAATGTTGAGTTTCAGTACGCGCAGAATCTATTTGATAGAGAGGTTTGAAGAGTTGTTGTAATTGCTCTGCTGAAATCGGCTGTGTTAACTTGTTTTGTATAATGATATATATTTTTCGGTCATCTTGTTTAGTAATAGTTAAATCAACCGTTGATTGAGCTGGGCTGTAAAATAGCGCATTGTTTATTAGGTTCGAGATAATAATATTAAAGCTTATGACATCTAAATTAAGCGATGTTTTGGCTAATAGATTAGTGACCTCTACTCTTTTTAGCGCATCAATATTAGTACTTTGAATCGTTGTCAGAATGTCATTGATCTGCTCCATGAGGTGAACATCCTCATTTTGCTGTTTTAATAAATACTCATCACTTTGATTAAGCATCATTAGGTTATTCACAATATGTTTCATGCGTTGTGCGATAGAAAGCATATCCTGAGAGTAGGTATCTGAAATACGATGATCATCTGGATATTGAATATGTAATTCACTCAGACTAATAATTTCTGCGATAGGGGTTTTAAGTTCATGTGCGATATCTGCTGACAAACGCTGCTCTTCGCGCAATGTTTGTTGTGAAAACTCAATAAAGCGTAATAATTCTGCCCGTATTGGTGCTATTTCAATATGTTCATTAGGTACTTTAGAGAGCGACGACGTTGCTTTATCTATTTTTAAGTGGGCTATTTCATCATTTAGTAAAATGAGGGGTTTTAATCCTTTATCTATCTGCGCAATGACCAAATAACGAATACCGATGATTAAGGTAAAGAACAATAACCAAAAGACAATATCAAGCACAAGCAAAGCCTGAGAAAAATCTTCATCAGAGACAGTGACAGTAAAAAAAGCTGTGTGTTGAAAAGGAGCCACAGTATTGCGTAAACGTTTGGGAACCTGTGGATGAAAGTAGCTCATTATGGCGCGGCCTGAACGACCATCGGGTAATTCAACATCAATCATTTTTGAGCTATTAATCGGTAGAGCTTGTTTGACTAATTGCTCTTCAGGAAAGGCGCGTAAAGAGCGCGATCTTTCAAAGGGTTTCTCATCAACCCATAATTGGAAATATTGAGATTTTTTGGGGTTTGAAAATTCCGGCATAAACTCATCGGAAAAGTCAAACTCGACGCCATTTTTATTTACTTCTACCAATGTTTTTAGATAGTTAGATTTAGTGGTTAAACTCTCATCAAATTTATCTTTTACCCAATCATCTAAGACAATATCGATAGCAATAAAAATGCTAAATAATATGATTGCTGGAATGATAGTGATCGCGCGAACAATATCTTTTTTTATCGATTTCATTCTGTTTGCTCTAATAAGTAACCAAAGCCACGTTTATTTTTGATCGGCAATACACCACCAAGTAACTTAGTTTTTCGCCTTACCGATGATAGGTGCGCCTCGATGCTATTTTTTGATAACTCATCAAAATGCCCAACGACCGCTTCACTTATTTTACTGGTACTGACTATATTGCCTTTGGCGCTAAAAATAGCTTCAATAATTTTGAATTCATTTTTAGTTAGGTCAATCAGGCTATTTTGGTAAGCAAAACTTTTTTGTTGTGTATCGAGGACAAAATCATCTTGTTTGATGACATTGTTAAAGTAAGAAATTTCCCCTCTTTTTTGAATGCTCATGATACGTGCATGTAGTTCATCAAAAGAGAAGGGTTTCACTAAGTAATCATCCGCACCTGCTAGCAAACCATTCACTCGGTCATCTACGGTCACTCGAGCCGAAAGAATAATCACCTTGCTATGAATATTCTCTTGGCGGATGGTTTTCAGTAAAGTCATACCATCAATACTAGGCAGCATTAGGTCTAAAATAATAAGGTCATAGTGATTATAAAGAGCAAGGTTTAAACCTTCACTGCCGTCGCCTGTTGCTTCTACAGTGAACCCTAAGTTACTCAACCCTACAATTAAACTTCTACGTAAATGTTGAGAGTCTTCAATCACTAAAATTTTCATTTTTATATCTCTTTTAGATGCCTATTAAGCATTCGTTTTGCAAGTTGTGGTGATATCTAGTGCACTTTGTTTTTGTTTCGTATTCACACCATAAAACCCTAATAAGGTATGGAATAGATTGTCATGTGATACTGCCTCGTTTTTTGCATGCTGCTCAAGACAGTTTTTATTGATGCCTTTATTCGCAAAATAATCATCTGCAGCCCACATAAACCAAGGCACATGAGTTTGTTCGTTTGGTGCAACAACATAAGGTGTACCATGCAAATATAAACCATTTTCACCTAATGATTCGCCATGATCTGAAAGATAGAAAAGTGCAACGTTATACGTGTCTTGATATTGCTTAAGCAGAGTAATTGTTTCTGCCAATATATAGTCGGTATAAGCGATCGTATTATCATAAACATTAAGGATCTCTTGGTCACTACAATTTTCGATATCACTACGTTCACAAGCGGGTTTAAATAATGCTTTATCCTTTGGATAACGTTGATAATAGGTGGGCCCGTGACTGCCGATTAAATGTAATGCAAAGAGCTTATCTTGCTGTGTGTCTTGTTCTATCAAATCAGGAAGACGACGTAATAGCACTTGATCGTAACAGCTATGTTTATTACACAAATCGCTATTTTCTGTTTTATTAACGTTTAATTTTACTATATTTTGTGCAACTTGTTTATCGCCACCATCATTTTCTAACCATTGCACTTTAACCCCTGCATAGCTCAATACATCTAATACATTATCCTGATTTATTGCTCGTTCTTTTTTATAATTCGAACGGCTCATATTTGAAAATAAACACGGCAATGAAACGGCTGTTGCAGTGCCACAGGTCGTGACATTCTGAAATGAAATGATGCCCATATTCTCTGTATAAGGATTGGTATTGCGAGCATAACCATTGTAAGCAATATTTTGAGCTCGTGCTGTTTCACCAACAACAAAAACCATTAAGGTAGGTTTGTTATTCGCAGCAGGAATAAGTTTCGCATCTTGTCCTAATTTTGAGTAGACAATCGGTTTATTTAAGTAATTTTTCTTCACATACTTGAATGTATTATAAACATGAGCGGGATTAATCATCTTATTCAAATATGAGTTATTACGGCCTATAGAGGCATAATCTTTATAATAAAAAACAGCGATTAAAGCGATGATACTGACCATGCTAATTAACAATACTGCTTTAAAAAACAAAATTTTAAGGATGCTTTGATTATAAGTTATTTTAACTTTTAACAATAATAAAGCCGGTAGTATGCCCAGTAAGAGAAAGAATAAAACAGAGCTTAAATTAAGGTATGAATAAGCTTCCCCTGTATTTGTTTCAAATATATTTTCCATCATGGTGTAATCAAACATGATGTTATATTTTGCACTTGCATAAAAAGCCAATGCAGAGGTCAATAGTAGCGGAATTAGTATTATTTTAAATACATAAGGCCAAGCTAATAACGTAAAAATAATAACAAAAGCACTCGTTAATAAAAGGTGGCTAATTAAATATAGCGTGAAATCATTGCCAGATAACTCATAAACCCGTTGAATAATAGGGTGGTTAAAGACCATTGCAAAATAACTTGCAAGCAGGATTACGAGGATATTTATATTCAAAGAAAATTCAGTTGGTAAGGTTAATTTTTTAAGCACACTATTGTTCATTTAGTTCAAGTCCACATTCTAGGAGAATGTAAACATGTTATGTTTTAAAGCTTAAGGTTGGCTGAAGACAAACTGAAAGTTTACTGAGTTTTGGCCGCGAACAATGCAGTTTTTGAAGAAAAGAGATAATGTTCTTTATTAAAGCGTACAGCGCTATCTACAGTAGCCTGTCTGTACGTTTCAGAGTTACTTGATAGTGAATTATTGTTTTATTTTATCTTTATAAACTTTGCTGACGTGGATCAAGCTGATTAATTTTAATATTGGTTTTATCAATAGTTGCGCACTGCCTACGATAAATAACCAAGTGCCACTTTCAACCAGTGAATTGGATAGAAAGAAAAAACTACCGATTAAAAACCACACCGCAATTAAAAAGTCATTAAAGGCGCCTAATGCTTCATAGCGACGCTGAATAATAATGTGCTCTTGTCCTAAATCTAACTCTAATTCATTGATATTTAAAGTCATATGTTCTCATTTTTTAGTTGTTGTACTAGGTTTAAGCAGATTATTTTTATGTACTCAGCCTAGCAAATACATCGACTTAAGCAACTATCATTCACTTTTTCTTATTAACCTCACTTACTGTTTCTGCATTTTTAGCTGAAGGTGATTCAGCAATCAGTTATTTCTCTCACTGCCCATTTTTATGTGTAATTAGTCACATCAAAAATAAATCACATTGAATATCGAGTAGGGGGCGAGTACATTGCACAAAGATTCGCTGAATCGATTCAGCAGGTTGCTGGATTTTAATCAATGATTAACATTAGGACGTGATATGAAACTTAAAACACTGTTTATTTCTACTCTGCTTGGCTTAGGTACACTGACTGTCAATGCTGCTGAATTCACTCTAACTAATTCGTTATCAGGGACGGATGTTGGCGACTGGAAAGTCACTAATCAAACATTAGGTTTTACTGATGGTGGAACATTCTCTGTCGAAAAGCGTCAATTACACGGTGGTAAACAAGCCGGAGTTGACATTCTTATCGTTAATAATGGAAAAGTGACCATTACCCTAATACCAACTCGTGGCATGGGGATTTTTGATGTGAAGATGGATGGTGAACGTCTACTAGGATGGGACTCTCCGATCAAAGAAATTGTTAACCCTGCATTTATTGAGTTAGAAAGCCGTAATGGTTTAGGCTGGTTAGATGGTTTTAACGAAATGATGGTACGTTGTGGTTATGAATGGACAGGTCACCCTGGAGTTGATGATAATGGGCAGCTACTTAGTTTACATGGACGAGTACAAAATACGCCTGCTTCAACCGTGAAAGTGATCATAGATGATAAACCGCCACATAAAATAACGATTCAAGGTGAAGTCAGTGAGCGTACCTTTAAAATGGCGGAGCTAGTGACCTTAACTCAATTAGAAGTGGTGCCCGGGTCAACCACTTTCTCACTGCATGATCAGTTAACTAATAAAGCGGATTACGATAACGAATATCAAATTATTTACCATTCTAATTTTGGTACGCCGATCCTAGAAAAAGGTGCTAAATTTATTGCTGCAGCGAGTGAAATATCACCATTTAATGATTATGCTAAAGCGGGCTTAAAAGATTGGCAAACTTATTTAGGGCCTACAAAAGGTTATGATGAAATGGTGTTTAACTTTAAACCTATTGGTAACGACAAAGGCGAAACGCTGGCTGTACTGCATAATGCGAAAGCGAATAAAGGGGTTGCAGTCGGTTACAATGTGCAACAATTACCCGTCTTAACATTATGGAAAAATACAGATACCAAACAGCAAGGTTATGTGACCGGCATTGAGCCTGGAACCAGTTATGCTTATAACACCAAATACCAACGCCCATTAGGTTTAGTGCCAACAATTAAAGCGGGTGAAACCAAGCACTTTGATCTGACTTATACTATTTTAGCTAACAATAATGATGTTAAATCAGCACTTAAACAGGTGGCTACCATTCAAAATGGTGCAGAGGTTAAACAAGTTACAACCCCTATTGTCGATTTAAATACGGTCGAATAAGACCGAATAGAATGAAATGAGGTAAGTTTTTTAATTAGGCTAAGAGAGAATGCTCATTCTGCAAAGAGTGTATTGTAGAACGAGCATTTTTATCATGCAGCTTTATGCCTCTTAAAAAGAAAAACCCACCATAAATTCTAACTTTGGGTCTTGATCAAAATATACGGGTCTATTGGATGTGTATCTCTCTTGTTTAATACCTGCACTTAAGATCATTGGCGATTTAATATAAGCAACACCAAGTCGGTATCCATAAGCATCAATATCAGATCTGTCTTCAACAAAATAATGACTATACAACACTCCGACATAAGGTTTTATTTGTGCGGTGAAAGGGATGTAATAAGTGGATTGCAAAGACGCTTTTGAAATAGTGGGATTACCTGAAAACCAATATTCATAGGCCGCTCCAACGGCGAGATTATCTAATGCAAAGTATTGCAGTGAGGCACCGGCGACCGTGTAGTGTTCACTTCCGCTCGAAGCTGAGCCTAACTTTATGCCTACTGATTTACTGCCCGCCGTTAAGGATGCGGAATACACACTGTTGTTGAAGAAAAAAGAAACAAACGATGCAAGCAGCAGCGTTTGAAGAAGAAAACTGATTTGTCGTAGGGGATTAGGCTGCCTTAGGAAATTGACCTGACCTAGAAAGTTGAATAGGGGTGGCGCTAAAAGTAATGATTTTATTTTTAACCCTTTATCAAAGGAGGTGGAACTGCAAGTTTATACCAATCCTAAGCGCTTGTTGAACATTTATTGAGCAGCTTATTTGTGGTATGGTTTATCTGTATTATTTTGTAACTACTCAGGCCGTCGCTATTTAAGCCTATTTCTTCGTTGAAAAATGCTCATTTAAACCACTAAACTGCGCTTTTTCGCCTTGAACTAAGCATAAATAGCTTAGCCCTGAGCATTTAC
>NZ_JACJDP010000030.1:0-48642 GCF_014163575.1 Psychromonas sp. SR45-3 | reverse complement strand
TTACTCGACACCATAACGCTATAACATCCATCTTAGGCAACCGTAACCTTCACTAATCTAATCATTATAAAAAGCATTTTTTGACAGCAATAAATTTAAAAAACTCGAAAGAAAATAGTGCACCGATTGGAATGTAAATCAGGAAATATAGTAAATTTATCGTTTGAATATATAAAAGTACTACCTTAAGGTAAGGCATAGTGAATTTTAACTGAAAGGAGGTTTTAGTTATCACTAAGTATTTAACGAGAATTAGACAGCCATAAACTTTTTAAAGCCAATGATCGGCAGTAAAATAGGGAGCAAAATAATAAGTAAAACCAGTAACGAAGCAAAACCAACCTACCCCGCTACTCTCTGCAAAATATTTGAAAATAAAGGTTAATGCGGAGTTCCGTTTACATATTTTTTTTGTGCATGAGTCTTGATGTGATCGCATATATGAAAGCACTTTGTAAGAGCAAAGAGAATGCCATAGAGAACTCATACCAATCATAATAAAAAGCTGGAGCGTTGTTGCCCAATACACCAGTCGCTTCAATGAGATTAAGCGGCCAAACACAATATAAGTTTGATAGTTCACCATCTAAAACCATCAATAAAAATAACGTCATAACTGAAAAAACAAATGAAATTGTAAAGATCTTCACTAGCAACACCCCATATTGACTCGAACGGATAACAGGTCATTAGACTGAATTTATCGATTTTTTAGTGGATCAAAAAAGTAATCTAATCTGTTTAAATTGACTGTCACAATAGCAATTATAATTAACTAATCAAGAAGTTAACTAGCAGAGTTAAACCTCTATCATGTGATAGATAGGAAAAGTCCGTATTAACAATAAAAGTACAGAGTAAAAAGGTACTGACAATAAACAGTGAGTTTCTTTTGAATACGTTGGAAGATGTAGGAGTTATTTAAACTTTGTAATGCTTTGGATAGTAAAAAGGCTCATCATCTTTCGATAATGAGCCTTTTTAAATGTGGCGGAGGAGGAGAGATTTGAACTCTCGGAGAGCTATTAACCCTCGCTGGTTTTCAAGACCAGTGCATTCAGCCGCTCTGCCACCCCTCCGCAGAACGAGGCGTATGTTATAGAACCTGAGATAAAAGCCAAGTACTTTTTTACAATTAATGTTCGAGTGCTTAATTTCCAATCAAAAAGAGCAAGTTGCAATCAATCACTTTATAAAAAGTAATCAATCGTTATTCATGTAACTGAAACGTTATTGTTTATTGAAATAATTAACGCTGGTTTACTGAGATAGTTAACATTGCTTTACAGCATATAAGAATTAATGACAATAAAAAGCAGATTGAATTGCTAAGGAAGCGGTTATTGAAAAGAGTGACAGCAATGGAAAGATGAATTGGTGAAAAGTAGTTTATAACGTAGTAGAAACGAAAAAGGGCTTCTCAATTGAGGAGCCCTTTTTCTTAATGTGGCGGAGGAGGAGAGATTTGAACTCTCGGAGAGCTATTAACCCTCGCTGGTTTTCAAGACCAGTGCATTCAGCCGCTCTGCCACCCCTCCGCAGAACGAGGCGTACTATATCTAGATTTTAAAAAAAACCAAGCTTTATTTTAACATTTCTTAAAATTAGTTTTAATTTTCAACATTTGCGCACTTCAACCTTTAATTCCCCTGCGATCACCTTTACTATTCATCACTTAAGTTGAGGAAGTTTAACGAGTTATATTATTCGCTTTTATTTCAACCCTCGTTTTTCTATAAACGCCTCTTTCTCGAACATTATTATCGCTATTCACTTAAGGTTTCCAGCATGTTTCAAGACAACCCATTATTAAATCAACTTAAACAAACCATGCAGGAAAACACCCCAAAACGCACAGGGATTGTCAAAGCCTCTGAACGTGGGTTTGGTTTTTTAGAAACCGATAAAGGTAAACGCTTTTTTATTGCGCCCAGTGAAATGAAAAAAGTATTACACGGTGACAAAATAAGTGCCTCTATTACAGAGAATGGCGATAAGTCATCGGCACAACCTTTACAATTAAAACAAACTAACACCACAGAGTTTGTTGCTCAACTTTCTATTAAAGATAAACGCATCTCGATTAAACCTAATAATCCGCTATTACAGGGGTTCTTTAAAATTAAAGGTGCCATGCAGCTTAGCAACAAAGGTTACCATGATGGTGATTGGGTAAAGGTTAAACTACTTTCCCACGCCCTTGATGGTAATGGCTTCTTGGTTGAAGTAGTTGAGAAAGTCGCTGAGCATAATGACCCTTTTGCGTATCGCTTAATTGCAGTGGCTACGCATCAATTACCTAATAAAGCACCTGAATTTGATCATCCTTGGCAGGTTATCGATGTGGATCTTGAACGACAAGATTTAACAAAAATGCCCTTTTTCACTATTGACGGTGTTAACACGCAGGATATGGATGATGCGTTATACATTGAAGAAAACGACCAAGGGTGGGCATTAACCGTTGCTATCTCAGACCCTTCTGCTTATGTACCTGAAAATAGTGAAATGGATGCGGAAGCTAAAAAACGTTCGTTTACTTTATACTTACCTAACTTTAACGTGCCAATGCTACCGCGTGATTTAAGTGATAGCTTATGTTCACTGAAAGAAGGTGAAAAACGTGCAACTATCTGTTGTACTCTGCAAATTGGTAAAAGTGGTGAAATCCTTGGTGAACCTACTTTTTTTGCTGCTTGGATAAAATCTCATTATCGTCTTAATTACCATGATGTTTCGACTTATTTAGAAAACGAAACGCTAGCAGAAGGCCAATGGAAGCCTAATAAAGAATTAGGGCCATTATTAAAAGTGCTTGAACAAGCGACTGAAGTGCGTCATCAATGGCGTTGCGAAAATACCGTGGTGATTAAAAGCCAGCCCGATTACACTTTGAAGCTAAATAATAAAGGTGAAGTTTACGAAATTTTATGTGAACCCCGCCGCACAGCTAACCGTTTAGTTGAAGAGTCAATGATTGCTGCGAATGTTTGTGCCGGTGACTTTCTTGCAAAGCATTGCCAAACCGGTGTGTTTAATGTGCATTCTGGTTTTGCCTCGGACCGATTAGAAAAAGCCGCTACTTTATTAGCTGAATATGGCATCACCGTTGAAGCAGCAACATTAGCAACGCTAGAGGGTTATATAAAGATGCGCCAAGATGTCGCGTTATTACATAATGCTTACTTAGATCATCGTTTACGCCGTTTATTATCTTATGCAGACACAGCGCCTTCCCCTGCTCCGCATTTCACTATGGGGGTCGGCCATTACGCGACTTGGACATCACCGATCCGTAAATATGGGGATTTAATTAATCATCGTTTAATTAAGTCAGTATTAATGCAACAAACAGCGACTGAGATTGATGCTGATGTTGGTGTACACCTTAACGAAGCGCGTAAAGTACAGCGTATGGCTGAACGTGATGTGAATAATTTATTATATTGCTGCTATTTGAAAGATCAAGAAAATTCAGATTGGCGCTATAAAGCAGAAATATTTGATATCGTTAAAGCGGGTTGTCGCGTTCGTGTTCAAGAAAACGGTGCGACTTTCTTTGTACCAAGTAGCTTGTTAGGTAAATCTTCTGAAGCTAAAAAAATAGAATGTGTCCGCGAACAAGGCGTGGTTAAAGTAGCCGATCAAATTGAATTGCAGTTAGGTGATGTAATTGATGTGATGTTGACTTCGGTGAAACCTGAATCTCGTCAATTAATTGCTAAGCTTGCTGATCCACTAGGTTAAACACCTTTTGATCATCTCAAAATAGACTTATTTATACCTCTAATCAGTTGATCTTTAAGATCAACTGATTAACGCCTTTGTTTGTTAACGACAAAAAGCGACTTTGTTAAACTCTATGGTACAATAACCTCAATTTAACATTCCAATACTAGAGATTTTTTCTTGAAGCCAATAACTCCCCACAAAGACCGCAATTTATTTTCATATCCAAAATACAGAGGCGACTCTGCTAAGGCAGCCCCCTTTTTACCTATGTCACGTAAAGAGATGAAGCAGCTTGGCTGGGATAGTTGCGACATTATTATAGTGACAGGTGATGCTTATGTTGATCACCCTAGTTTCGGAATGGCTGTCATTGGTCGAATGCTTGAAGTACAAGGTTTTAGAGTCGGTATTATTGCTCAACCTGATTGGCATTCAAAAGATGCATTTATGGAACTAGGTAAGCCTAATTTATACTTTGGTGTGACTGCCGGTAACATGGACTCAATGATCAACCGTTATACGGCTGAAAGAAGATTAAGACATGATGATGCTTACACGCCAAATGATGAAGGTGGTAAACGTCCAGATCGAGCTGTTGCTGCTTATACACAACGTTGTAAAGAAGCTTACAAAGGTGTTCCCGTTATCATTGGTGGTATTGAGGCGAGCTTACGTCGTATAGCACATTATGACTACTGGTCTGACAAAGTACGTCAATCTGTTTTGTTCGATGCAAAAGCAGATCTGTTAATTTATGGCAATGCGGAACGTCCGCTAATTGAAATTTCACACCGTATTGCACAAGGTGATGATATCAAAACCATTACCGATGTACGTGGTAGTGCTTTTCTAACTAATTCAGCGCTTCCTGGATGGACAGGTATTGATTCTCGCAGTGTCGATAAGCCAGGCAAAATAGATCCTATCTATAGCCCGTATCAAGACTTAAGTGAAAAATGTGATACTGCGAAAGATGAAAGCGATGCTGCTGATGAAGCATCAGATATTACTAAAACAGCGCAAGTTATCCAAATGACGCCTCATAAAGGCACGCCGCAAGAAGAGCGTGAAAAAAGATGGGAAGAGAAAGCAAAAGCTTGGTCAACGACTTATATTAATTTACCGACTTTTGAGCAAGTGAAAGAAAATAAAATGCTGTATGCACATGCATCGCGCATTTTTCACCAAGAAGTTAACCCAACCTCTGCAAAAGCATTAATGCAGAAGCATGGTAGTCGCGCTATATGGTTAAATCCTCCTGCAACCCCATTAGAAGAAAGTGAAATGGATGGTGTATTTGGTTTACCTTATGCGCGTGTTCCGCATCCGAGTTATGGCGATGCTAAAATTCCCGCTTACGATATGATAAAAACATCCATCAATATTATGCGAGGTTGTTTCGGTGGTTGTACTTTCTGTAGTATTACAGAGCATGAAGGCCGTATAATACAAAGTCGTTCGCAAGAATCAATCATCAATGAAATTGAAGACATTAAACTCAAAGTGCCTGGGTTTACTGGCGTGATTTCAGACCTTGGTGGTCCGACAGCTAATATGTATAAATTACGTTGTAAGAGTGAAAAAGCCGAAGCAACATGCCGTAAACCCTCATGTGTATGGCCAACTATTTGTGGCCATCTCGATACTGACCATACGCCAACAATTGAGCTATATCGCGCGGCACGTAGAGTGCCAGGCATTAAAAAAGTATTGATTGCATCAGGCGTTCGTTATGACTTGGCAATCCAAGATCCTGAATATGTCAAAGAACTCGCGACGCATCACGTGGGTGGATATTTGAAAATAGCACCAGAACATACCGAGGAAGGTCCATTAAATAAAATGATGAAACCGGGTATGGGTAGCTACGATAAATTTAAAGAGCTATTTGATCATTACTCAAAATTAGCCGGTAAAAAACAATACCTGATCCCATACTTTATTTCAGCTCACCCTGGCACAACAGATATGGATATGATCAATCTAGCAATGTGGCTAAAAGAAAATGATTTTAAGTTAGATCAAGTACAAAACTTTTATCCTTCACCTTTAGCGAATGCGACGACTTTGTATCACACAGAAATTAACTCATTACGTAATGTAAAAAGAAACAGTGAAACAGTGTCCATTCCAAAAGGAACCGTTCAACGTCGATTACATAAAGCGATACTGCGTTATCATGATCCAGATAATTGGCCAATTATTCGTGAAGCGTTAATCAAAATGGGATTAGATAAAACCTTGATTGGTAGCAAAGCAACGTGTTTAGTACCAAAAGAAACACGAGCTGAAATCCTTAATAGAAATACTAAAAAAGGAAAGTCACCTTTAAAAGGCAATAAAGTTGCTGCAAATAATAAAGGTAAAGTGGCTAATAATAAACGTGCGCCTAAAGCAAAATTTGGTAGTAAACCAGCAAATGGTAAACAAGGTTTAACGCGCTTTAGTACTAACCAATTTCAAAAGTAAGTTTTTGATTTTGGTATGACGTAGTTAAAAAATAGTGTTCAAGTAAATCTTATAAATACCCTCACTATCTGCGATGAATTATCTTCGAGAAAAGCGTTAACTTTTGACTAAGTTAGCGCTTTTTATTTGAATTTAAACCATGATTTTATGCTATTTTCACTAAAAATTTAAATATTGAAGTCTTTTACATAACTAGATTAATCTAATTGCAGCGCACCTGTTTGCTTCAACTTACATATTTGGTTTAAAAATGAATTAATACGATAGGGTTGAAAATGAGTAGGCATTTTATTTTCCAACGCAGGAATAGGTGCTCGATCGTCACGTAGATGCTTTAATATTAAGGATAATAAGGCTGAAAGGTAACGCTTAAATTCCTGGCTTTGATACAATTTATCCCAATTGATAATATATTCATTACTCACCCCTTCTATCAACTGCTCTAACTGAAAAGTATAGCGTTGAATTTCAGTATCTCCCATGCAGTATTCTTTTACTAACTGTAGAAACAGATCTAAACACTCACCACGTGGTACCAGAGTAAAAAACTCTTTTTGTTTAACCGCGCTTTCATTACCTTTATTAGCATTAATGATACGAAATAAAATTTCAAACATATGCACAATGGTTCTGTCTAAAATACGCTGTTTTGGTACTCGCTGATGTTTCATATCATCGGCAACAATTTTATAAAGGGTTAATAAATCGACCTTATCTGCAACCTGTCGAGATAGTTTGTCTGCAATGGACACAGGAATGCGATTAGCCAACAAAGCATTTAATGTTGTTCTGGTGAGTGTTTCCTTTAATGCTTTATGTGCTTTTTCTGTGCCTTCAAAAGGCATATTGTTATTTGCAGACATTTTATTCCTTTTAGTGAATACAAATCTATTTTGTTGATAATGTTAGCCAACAAGCGATGTAACCTTTTATCTACCCTTTCAAGCTATACTTAATACGCTTTAACAACCCTACCTTGAAATATAATTTTAAAGGTAAAGTTTTAAAGGTCTAGGGTTGAAAATATAGTTTTAAAGGTAAAATTTTGAAGGTCTAGCGTTGAAAATATAGTTTTTATTTTGAAGCGGCCTCACTAACTTTAAAGTGTAAAGTAAGGCCAACAAGCACTATAACTTTGATCGGCCAGTAAACGAATGCGATAAGGTGGTGCTATCTACGAACTCTAGCTCTCCACCTACTGGCACTCCGTGTGCAATACGACTTACCTGAATTCCATGTTTTCTGGCCATTTCTGCAATGTAATAAGCTGTTGCTTCACCTTCTACGGTTGGGTTAGTGGCCAAAATAACTTCATTAGTTTTACCCGCTTGCATCTGTTTTTCTAATAGATTCAAACCTAGTTGGTCAGGACCTATGCCATCGAGTGGGGATAAATGCCCCATTAATACAAAATACGTACCAGAGAAAAGCGCTGTTTGTTCAATAGCCACCACATCAACGGGCATTTCTACAATACAAATAGTGCCGTTGTCGTTACGTTTTTGATTATTACAAATAGAGCATAAATCTTCTTCGGTAAATGTGCGGCACTGTTGGCAATGGCCAATTTCAGCCACTGCTCTTGCTAACATGTCGCTTAACTTAAGCGCACCATTACGATTTTTATCTAATAAATGATACACCATACGTTGCGCCGATTTTGGGCCAACACTGGGTAAACATTGCAAGGCTTGCATTAATTCATCTATTAAAGGTCTACTTGACATTATCTCTTCTTCTATTTTTAAGCATTATTTAAGGTACTGTTTATAAAGTACATTTTATTAAAGTCATTCTACTATTGATATCAACATCTGACTGCAATCTTGTTAGTTAAATTCAGTGACTTTTTCCAGTTCATAAAATGATTCAGTAATGGTATCTAGTTTATCATCTAATAGTGCTCTAGCGTCATTTAGTCCTTGATTGTAATAATAACTACCCACTTTTTCGGTAAAGAAATCTAACAAAAATTCAGCATCAAATTGCCCAAGCTCTTGATCCAGCTCTTTTTCAAAATACTTTTGTATTTGATCCACTATTGCGACTTTTTGTGCATTAGAAAATTTAATTTCGGCCATTTTCATTCCTCTATAAACGGGTAGATAATTTATTATTCACTGTATTTTATTTCAGCTCAGTAATTTTTATTTGCTCAATGGTCGGCTGCAAGTCTTTGTATAGATTAATCGCCACCTGCTCAGCTAAGTGTAAATACGGATCCACTAGTTCAGGAAGATCACCTTTAGCCACCGTTGGCATGCCTGCATCGGTATCTTCACGGTATCGAATATGTAATGGTAATTCGCCTAAATAAGGTAAGTTAAATTGTTCTGCCAATTTTCGTCCACCACCGGTTCCAAAAATAGCTTCTTGATGGCCACATTTTACACAGGAATAAACACTCATGTTCTCAATTAAGCCAGCGACATGTACGTCTACTTTATTAAACATAATAACCCCTTTTTGAGCATCAATTAATGCAACGTCCTGCGGAGTTGTTACTATGATTGCACTGGTCACAGGTACATTTTGAGACATCGTTAATTGAATATCTCCGGTACCCGGTGGCATATCCACAATCAAATAATCTAATTCAGGCCAGTCCGTTTCATTTAATACTTGCTGCAAAGCTTTACTCGCCATCGGCCCTCGCCATACCATGGCATCCTTATCATCGATTAAGAAGCCAATGCTATTACCCACAATGCCATGAGCGCTGATTGGCATTAATAGCTTTCCATCTGCCGAAGTAGATTTAGTTTGTTTTTCACCGATCATAGTAGGCAGCGATGGGCCATAAATATCTGCATCTAATAACCCTACTTTTGCACCATTCTTGGCCAATGAAATAGCAAGGTTAACACTGACCGTAGATTTCCCAACTCCGCCTTTACCTGATGAAACGGCAATAATATTGTTTATATTAGGGTTGGTTTTAGCTACTTTTTTGTGTTCAAAGGTGGGTACTTTGTAGCTAATATTCCACACTGCTGGCTGTTTGAATAAGGTTTGTAATGAATCAGCTGTTTGTTGTTGTAAAGAAGCTAACCATTTAGGTGCATAAAAAGGTAAACGTAAATTGATTTCAGCTGAGTCTTCTTTAATAACTAATAAGCGTTGTTCAATAAACTTTTTGAATATTGTTTCTTCAATTGCTTTTTCTAAACATTTTAAAACTTTTTGTTCGATAGTTTTCTTTTTAAACAGCATGATAAGCCCTTAAAACTGAATTGATGGGTGAGTTTATCAAAATCATTAGATAAATCATCCTTATTAAAAATAGGCATTAATACATACTGATATCTATTGCAAACAAGAAACCTAGATAAGAGTGGGATTTATAATGTTTTTTGGGTAGAATTACTGGCTTAAAAAATCCGCTTAGACTTAAGGAATATCAAATATAATGGCTAATCAAGATCGTAATATCCTTGTTACTTGCGCCCTTCCCTACGCTAATGGTCCAATCCATTTAGGGCATATGCTTGAGCATGTACAAGCTGACATCTGGGTTCGTTTCCAGCGCTTACGCGGTAATAATATTCATTTTGTTTGTGCTGATGATGCACACGGCACGGCTATCATGCTGAAAGCGCAAGAAATGGGTATCACTCCTGAACAATTAATTGCACAAGTACAAGCTGATCATGAGAAAGATTTTGAAGGGTTTAACATCAGCTTTGATAACTACCATTCAACACATTCAGAAGAAAATAAAGCATTATCATCTCAGATGTACCTCGCTTTACGTGATAATGGTTACATCACTAAAAAAGTGGTTTCGCAATTATACGATCCTGAAAAAGAGATGTTTTTACCAGACCGCTTTGTAAAAGGTACTTGCCCAAAATGTAAAGCAGAAGATCAGTACGGCGATAACTGTGATGTTTGTGGTGCAACGTATAGCCCAGCTGAAATGATTAATCCAAAATCAGTGGTTTCTAATGCGACACCCGTGATGAAAGATACAGAAAATTTATTCTTTGATGCGCCACAGTTCCAAGAGATGTTAGTGGAATGGACTAAATCGGGAGCGCTTCAAACGGAAGTGGCTAATAAATTAAGTGAATGGTTTGAGAGCGGCTTGAAAGCATGGGATATCACACGTGATGCACCTTACTTTGGCTTTGAAATCCCAGATGCACCGGGTAAATTCTTTTATGTTTGGCTAGATGCACCTATCGGCTACATGGGTAGCTTTAAAAATTTGTGTGATCGTACCGATGGTCTTAACTTTGACGATTACTGGAAAAAAGACAGCACAGCTGAGCTTTACCATTTCATTGGTAAGGACATCATCAACTTCCACGGTTTATTCTGGCCAGCGATGTTAGAAGGTGCAGGTTTCCGTAAACCAACTGGTGTTAATGTACATGGTTATGTGAGTGTTAATGGTGAGAAAATGTCTAAATCAAAAGGCACCTTCATCAAAGCAAGTACTTATCTTGAAAACTTAGATCCTGAGTGTTTACGTTATTATTACGCCGCAAAACTAACATCTCGTGTTGATGATTTAGACTTTAATTTAGAAGACTTTGCGCAACGAGTTAACTCTGACGTGGTGAATAAGTTAGTTAACTTAGCTTCTCGTACAGCTGGCTTTATTGCTAAAAAATACGACGGTCAACTTTCTAAAGAAGTGTCTGAACCAGAGTTATACCAACAGTTTGTTGATGCCGGTGAGTCCATTGCAACGCAATTTGAAAACCGTGAATTCGCTCGCGCTATTCGTGAAATCATGGCACTGGCTGATATTGCCAATAAATACATTGATGACAAAGCACCGTGGGCATTGGCTAAAGTTGAAGGCAAAGAAGTTGAAGTGCAAGATATCTGTTCAATGGGTATTAACTTATTCCGTGTGTTAATGACATATTTGAAACCAATCATGCCAAAACTAACCGAGCGTAGTGAAGCATTTTTAGATGAAACGTTAACTTGGGACAGCATTCAAACACCATTAGCTGGCCATAAAATTAATAAGTTTAAAGCCTTATTCCAACGCATTGATCCTAAACATGTTGAAGCAATGGTTGAATCATCTAAAGCAAGCGCTGCTGCCGATGCAGCTGCTAAAGAAAAAGCTGCAGAATCCACACAGGCCGCAAGTCAAAGTGAGCTAGATAAAGAGCCGATTGCCGCTGAGATTGATTTTGATACTTTTGCTAAAACGGACTTACGTGTTGCTTTAATTGCTAAAGCTGAACATGTGCCTAAAGCCAATAAACTGTTAAAACTAACCTTAGACTTAGGCGGTGAAACACGTACCGTATTTGCTGGCATTAAATCAGCTTATAACCCTGAAGATTTAGAAGGAAAATTAACGGTGATGGTGGCTAACCTTGCTCCACGTCAAATGAAGTTTGGTTTGTCTGAAGGTATGGTATTAGCAGCAGGACCTGGCGGTGAAGATATTCATATTTTAAACCCAGATTCAGGTGCAAAACCTGGCCAACGTATTATGTAATTTAAACTGCTAACCTTTGAATAAATTAACAATTTAAGTTTATTAGTTTATTAGTTTATTCATTAGGAAATAAAAAGGCGCTACATTCAGTTTATGCAACTGATGTAGCGCCTTTTTTATAAGTGATATTTTACCCGTCAATTTCCTGAGTTAAGTTCATTGTGTCTATACTCACCACCTCTGAGTTCAGTGCTATAGCTTCACCATTTCTAGACCTGTATTTCTAATACCCAGTATTGCTAATTCATTCTTACTAAATAAAAGGTTTCAAACTTCATTATTTAAAAACAAAACCGTTTACCACATTTTCTAAGTATTCTTGAGCACCAGACACCGGTGTTGGTTGAAAATCACTTTTAGCAGCATGCTCAGCTAATGCTGCAAGTGAAAGTTTACCACTTAAAATATCTTTGCCCATTTGGTCATTCCAACCAGCATAACGATTAGCGATATTCTTACCTAAAATATCATTTTCGATCATACCCGCTGCGCGCTCTAATGATGCAGCCATTACATCCATTCCACCAATATGGCCATGGAAAAGGTCAGCACCGTCAATTGATGGACGACGTACACGAGAGTCAAAGTTGAAACCACCCGTTGTAAAACCACCCGCTTTAAGGATTTCGTACATAACTAACGTATTTTCTTCAACACTATTTGGGAATTGGTCAGTATCCCAGCCTAGTTGAGGGTCACCTCGGTTAGCATCAACTGAGCCAAATAAACCTAATGATGTCGCAGTTGCAATTTCATGTTGGAAGCTATGACCTGCTAACGTGGCATGATTAGCTTCGATGTTTACTTTAATCTCATTTTCAAGCCCGTACTGTTTTAAGAAACCATAAACAGTTGCCGTATCATAATCATACTGATGTTTAGTTGGCTCTTGAGGTTTTGGCTCGATTAAAATAGCACCTTTAAAACCTATTTTGTGTTTATGCTCAACAACCATTTGCATCATTCGGCCTAACTGCTCACGCTCTTGACGCAAATCAGTATTTAATAGTGTTTCGTAACCTTCTCTACCTCCCCATAATACATAGTTATCACCACCTAGGCGTTGTGTTGCTCCCATTGCATTAAATATTTGAGTAGCGGCATAAGCAAACACTTCAGGGTTTGGATTGGTTGCAGCACCGTTCATATAACGTGGGTTAGAGAACGCATTTGCAGTGCCCCAAAGAAGTTTTAGCCCCGTCTCAGCTTGTTTCGCTTCTAGTACATCAACCATTTCAGCAAAGTTATTTTGATATTCTTTTAGCGAATTGCCCTCTGGTGCAATATCAGTATCGTGGAAACAGTAATAGGGTACGTTTAATTTTTTAAAGAATTCAAAAGCAGCATCTGCTTTCATTTTTGCCATGTCCATTGCATTACCTGGTTTGTGCCAAGGTCTGTCAAAGGTACCGGCACCAAAAACATCTGAACCAGGCCAACAAAAGTTATGCCAGTAACACGCGGCAAAACGTAAATGGTCTTTCATTGGTTTTCCAAGAATAATTTTTTCTGCATCGTAGTGGCGGAATGCGAGTGGATTTGTTGAGGTTGTACCTTCAAACTTGATTGGAGAGACACTTTTAAAAAATTCAGTCATAATAATGATTCCATTGGTTGATTAAGAAAGATGTTATTTAAACTCTCCTCATCTTTTTCTTTTTCTGCAATTCATTCAATTATGATATTTGTTAGCTCTATTCACTGATTTAACTAACGTGGCAAACCTCACACTTATTTTTTTATTTTTTGCTGATTTATGTGAATACAACCAACTATTATCAATATTACAGGTTAACAATAAGGCGTATTGCTTAAACATTTTACTCAAGTAGATTTATCATACGGTATTCTTTAGGCGTCATCTCGATAT
The DNA here is from genome assembly GCF_014163575.1 of Psychromonas sp. SR45-3. Taxonomy (NCBI): domain Bacteria; kingdom Pseudomonadati; phylum Pseudomonadota; class Gammaproteobacteria; order Alteromonadales; family Psychromonadaceae; genus Psychromonas; species Psychromonas sp. SR45-3. Next base: position 35,101 of record NZ_JACJDP010000030.1, on the reverse strand, counting down.
CTTTTTTGAAAACGGTATACATATATTGTAACGATGGATAACCGCATAAATCTGGGATCTCGGCAATGGCGATGGTTGTTGAGTTGAGTAATTGGCAAGCACGTTTCAGCTTAGCATTATGAATTTCTTGATGTACTGAGTGCCCTCTTTCGTCTTTAAAGCGAGATTCTAAATTTGAACGAGAAACTCTTAAGTGATCTAATACTTGATCAACTTTAATGCCGTTATAAGCATTATTACGAATATAATGCATTGCTCTAATAACCAAAGGATCATTGATCGCCTGAAAGTCACTGCTTTGGCGTTCAAATACTTTCGACGCGGGTATAATTATTCTTGGATGTTGAACAGCTTGCGCAGTAGAAGCAGCTTGATTATTTGCTGATAAAGCTTCATCAACCGGCTTTAATAACTTTTGATGCAGCATTTTGGCAGCAGCATATCCCATGGCTTTGCAGCCTTGGCCAACAGAACTCAACGACACTCTCGTGAGGTATCGTGTTAACTCTTCATTATCAATTCCGATAATGGCAATCTTATCAGGCACCATTAATTCCAAGTGCTCACAAACCTGTAATAAATGTCTCGCTCGTGCATCTGTGACCGCAATGATACCGATAGGTGTTGGCAAACGTTGTAACCAATCCGCTAAACGGTTCATATCATATTGCCAGTTTTCCGCTGTTGTTCTATTGCCTTTATAGATCGAGCCGGAATAATGTTCTCTCGTTAGCATAGCATTAAAGGCTTTTTCTCTTTCACTAGCCCAACGGTTTGTTGGCCCATCGGGTAAACTATAAAAGGCAAAATTTTCTAACCCTTTATCCATTAAGTGTAAAAAGGCAGTTTCAACTAAATTTTTATTATCGGTCCCGATATATGGCACATTAGGGTAGTCTTTTTCATTTTCATAGGAACCACCTACCCCTACGACCGGAATGTTTAGAGTAGAAACAAGTAACTTAATTTCAGGATCATCCAAGTCTGCAATAATGCCGTCTCCAACCCAATCTTTGATTTTAGCTAAATTTGTACAAAAATTTTCTTCAAAGAAAATATCCCAATCACATTGCGTCGCTTGTAGGTATTCGCCAACCCCCTTAATAACCTGACGGTCGTAAGCTTTGTTAGCATTAAATAAAAGTGCAATTCGATAATTTTTTTTCATAAAACTCAGCTCTATCAATGGGTATCACAATAAAAACATGTATTTATAACAATAAAGTGCTGCCTATTAATTACATATTAAGGGGCTTTCACCATTTTAAGTAAAATTAAAGCCAATAAAGACAATGACTTATACAGTCGTGTTTTTTTTACTCTAACGTAGAGTTTTACCATACCTCTCTTTAAACAGTATCATTAGCGCTGTAATTTGTGAGCTATCACTCAATCACCAAATCAGTGAAGGGCACTATTAAAAATCATAATTGTTGACGTAAATAATAAGCGTCAAAATAACCCCATTGATTGTCGTAGACTTAAATAAGCGGTCAAATAAATCGAATTAACCCTCATTCTTTATTCATAAAAGGAATATTACATGTTCATTGGTATAGATCTTGGAACATCAGGTGTAAAAGTCATTTTACTCGATGTAGATGGTGTTATTTTAGATACAAAATCAGTCGCTATTTCAGTTTTACGTCCCTTTCCTTTGTGGTCAGAACAAGATCCAGAATCTTGGTGGACGGCAACAGACCAAGCAATGAAAGCGCTAGGGCAAGATAATGATTTATCAAAGGTGCAAAGTATGGGGATTGCCGGACAAATGCACGGTGCAACATTATTAGACAAAGATTCAAACATCCTAAGACCTGCTATTTTATGGAATGATGGACGCTCTGAAAAAGAATGTATTGAACTCGAACAACTGGTGCCCAACAGTCGCGACATTACAGGCAATATTATGATGCCAGGTTTCACGGCTCCAAAACTAAAATGGGTTAAAAAGCATGAACCAGACTGTTTTTTAAAGATTGCTAAAGTATTATTACCTAAAGATTACTTAAACTTCCGATTAACCGGTGATTTTGTCTCTGACATGTCAGACGCTGCCGGTACCATGTGGTTAAATGTAGGTAAAAGAGATTGGGATGATCAATTGCTTGCGGCAACAGGGCTATCTCGTGACAACATGCCCACCTTATTTGAAGGAAACCAAGTGACCGGTCATTTGTCAGCAGCGATTGCTCAGCGATGGGGAATGGGCAACGTTCCTGTTGTAGCTGGTGCAGGCGATAATGCAGCAGGTGCAATAGGTGTTGGTATCATCAAACCTGGACAAGCTATGTTGTCATTAGGAACTTCTGGCGTTTATTTCGCTGTTACAAATGGTTTTACACCCAACCCAGAGTCTGCATTACATAGTTTTTGTCATGCATTGCCTTCTACTTGGCACTCTATGTCAGTTATTTTAAGTGCGGCATCTTGCTTAAACTGGGTTGCTGAATTAACAGGAGCAGCCGATGTTGCAAGCCTATTAACAGAAGTCGAAAACTCCGCAAATCCAACATCAGAAGTGATATTTTTACCTTATTTATCCGGTGAGCGGACGCCACATAATAATGCGAATGCTAAAGGTGTGTTCTTTGGCATGACACATGAAACTAAAAGAGCGGAGTTAGGTAAAGCAGTGCTAGAGGGCGTTGCTTTTGCTTTAGCAGACGGTCTTGATGCTTTACATGCCACAGGTGTTGATCCTGAGGAAATATCACTTATCGGCGGTGGCGCTCAAAGTGCTTATTGGCGTCAAATGTTAGCTGATATATTTAATAGAAAATTAGCTTATCGTTCTGGTGGAGAAGTGGGTCCCGCTTTAGGTGCTGCACGCCTTGCTCATTTAGGGGTAACAAAAGATAAAACAGTATCAGAAATATGTCCTGTACCATCATTAGTTCAAATGCACTTACCTGATAGTAACAAACACCTCGCCTATGGCGGTAAACGTGAAAAATTTCAAAAGCTGTATGTGCAATTAAAAGATCTTTTTTAAATTAGAATAACCATAAACCAATACCCACCTTATCAACAATGCCAGTAATAGCTTACTGGTATTGTTGCATCTGAATGTTCCTTTTTAATCCCCGTATTTGTAGTTCTTTGTAGTGAATTGTCGCGCAGTACAATAAATACGAGCCAATACCAACAATCTCTCAAGTGATGACACTGGTTAGTTTCACAATAGCTTATTCTACATCTCCAGAATAGGGTCACGGCTGAACTAAATTTTTTTAACATCTTGAGTAATACATTTATGATTTGAATCTAAGCAATGATTTGAGTGGCATAATTATGGTATTAATAGTCTAGGATCAGCTGCCCTTTGAATGTTATTTTCGCTGAATTAATGACTGTTTAGGGAAGGTTAAGCTCATCTTTTTTTCATTGTAACATATTGATTAAAAATCTATATTCGCATAATAAGTCAAAATTTATTAGGGAGAATTCATTCTAAACAGCAAAGATCCACAACAACTAAACATTTCAAGCCTTATTAATCACTGTACTTAAATACTTTAGTTAAATCTTGTAGTTAGACACTGCAATTAATCACTATAGTTAATCATTGCGCTCCAATAAATGATTGATACAAAAAAGCCCAAAGTGATTACTACCTTGGGCTTGAAAAAAAATAGTGCTTTGGTTAAATCCTAACCTCTATGCTTACTTGCACTATCCATCCAAACAGCTAATAACAATACCCCACCTTTTACTATGTATTGCCAAAAAGTAGGGACATCCATCATACTCATCCCATTATCCAGCGATGCCATGATAAAGGCGCCAATCACCGCACCGATAACAGTACCTACGCCACCAGCCATACTTGCACCACCAATAACACAAGCAGCAATTGCATCTAGCTCAGCTATATTACCTGCAGATGGAGAACCAGCACCTAAACGAGAACTCAGAATCAAAGCAGATATCGCCACTAAAAACCCATTCATTGCATAAACAGATAATTTAGTTTTTTCTACATTAATACCGGATAAACGACTCGCCTCAATATTGCCACCAATCGCATAGATTCTGCGTCCAAACCGAGATTTAGCCGCGATAAAAGTACCCACCAAAGCAAAAAATATAAGTAATAAAACTGGTGTAGGCACACCACGATAATCATTAAGTAAAACAATTGCGACTAATACTGCCACTGCAATTAAGGTGTTTTTTGTTAATGCGCTTTGAGTGCTAGGTACAGATAATTGATATTTTTTGCGTAAACCATTACGTTTTTTCTGCCATCCAAAATATCCAGCTAAACAACCTACACCGATCATTAAACTGACCATATCTGGTAAGTAACTCTGACCAATTACACTCATATCATCCGATATAGGCGCAACGGTTGTACCGTCTGTGATGCCAATCAAAATACCACGAAACGCTAAGTAACCTGCTAGTGTAACAATGAAGGAAGGTACTTTTCTGTACGCAACCCACCAGCCATTCCACGCGCCTAATACAACACCAGCAAATAACGTAATAATAATAGTTAGTGGCAATGGCAAACCAAACCATACATCTAAAATGGCGGCAATCCCTCCTAATAACCCCATGAGAGAACCAACAGATAAATCAATCTCACCACTAATAATAATAAAGACCATTCCAATCGCTAAGATACCTGTAATTGCAGTTTGTCTTAACAGGTTAGAGATATTTCTTGGCGTTAAATAACTCCACTCAGTCATAATACTAAAAAATAGCATAATAAAGACAATCGCTGCGGCCATCACAACTAGCTGTATATTTACATTTTTAAACCTATCTTTAATACTTACACCTGCAGTGTTTTTAGTGTCATTTGCTTGCTTTATCATGCTACAACTCCTTCGGATAACGCACAATTCATGATTATTTCTTGGGATAAGTTCTCATTGACTAAGTTCCCTTTAATGATGCCTTCATGCATCACTAAAACACGGTCACTGATACCAAGTACTTCTGGCAGTTCTGATGAAACCATAATGATACTCAAACCGGTTTTTACTAGTTCAAACATGAGTTTATAAATTTCATATTTGGCGCCCACGTCGATACCACGTGTTGGTTCATCTAATATTAAAATACTTGGGGTAACCATTAAAAATCTAGCCAAAATGGCTTTTTGTTGGTTACCACCGGATAAACTACTAATCGGTATTTCTGTATTGGGTGTTTTTACCGTTAGTCTTTTTGCGCTATCTGCAACCTTATTTGCTTCCAACGTATCATTTACTATTCCTGCTGATGTAAACTGATCAAGAGCAGCAAGTGACATATTTTTACCAACAGACATAATAGGTACAATACCGTTGCGTTTGCGATCTTCCGGTACCATTGCAATGCCAGCAACTAAAGCATCTCGACTACTTGCTGTTTTAATTTCTTGGCCATTTAAAAAATATTTCCCTTCGTGTTTACCTTGATAACAACCATACAAACATTCCATTAACTCTGTACGGCCGGCACCAACTAAACCTGAAACCCCGAGGATTTCTCCTTTACGTAGTTCAAAACTGGCATTTCTTACTTTTGGTATCGCTGAATTAGCTTTATCCCATGCATTAACATTTTTAACTTCGAGAATAACCTCTCCAATATCATGCTCTTCACGTGGGAATAGTTGCTTCATTTCTCGACCAACCATCATTGTCACAATATCGTCGGTTGTCATATCCGCCGCTTCCCGTGTACCAATAGGAACACCGTCTCGAATGACACATATTTTGTCTGAAATATTCTTCACTTCACTTAGCTTATGAGAGATATAAATACAGCTCACGCCAGAGTCTCGTAACTCGGTGACCAGATTTAATAAAATTTCTGTTTCAGATTCAGTTAAAGGAGCAGTAGGCTCGTCTAACACTAATAATTTGGCATTTTTAGACAATGCCTTTGCTATTTCTACTAATTGTTGTTGACCAACACCTAAGTCACCCACTTTGGTTTCTGGGGAAACAGAGAGTCTTACTTTTTTAAGTAATATTTCGGCTTCATAATGCATTAACTCAAAATCCATAATGCCAAATTTACATAATTCAGAGCCAAGAAATAGGTTTTCAAGAATACTTAATTCTTTAACTAAAGTGAGTTCCTGATGAATAATGCCAATACCTAATTGTTCAGTGTCAGAGATATTTCTAGGTTCTAATTTTTTACCTTTATAAATAATTTCACCTTCATATGAGCCATGAGGGTAAATACCACAAAGTACTTTCATTAATGTAGACTTGCCAGAACCATTCTCTCCGCATAAAGATAAAACTTCGCCTTTATTTAAGCTGATACTGACGCCATCTAACGCTTTAACAGGACCAAAACATTTAACGATATTGTTCATTTCCAATAATGGATGCATAAAAATCACTCCTTATAAGTAGCGCTAAACTGATGCTTAGCGCTGACAAATTCTTATTGGTAAACGTCTTTTTCAGAATGGAAGCCATCTGCAACGATAGTTTCTTTAATGTTTTTAGCATCAACCGCAATTGGACTTAATAACCATGAAGGGACATCTTTCATGCCATTATTTAACTCTGCATTTTTTTCAGGTTCTTTCCCGTTACCTAAAACAACAGCAATCTCAGCCGCATGTGTTGCTAATGCTACGATAGGTTTATAAACAGTCATCGTCTGTGTACCAGCGATAATACGACGTATAGCAGCTAGATCGGCATCTTGACCTGAAATTGCAACTTTGCCTGCAAGACCTTGTGCTTCAAGTGCTTGAATTGCACCGCCTGCTGTTGCGTCGTTTGATGCAACCACTACATCGATGTTGTTGTTGTTCGCAGTTAATGCATTTTCCATTATTTTTAATGCGTTTTCTGCTAACCAATAATTAACCCATTGATCACCAACAACTTCGATATCACCAGCATCGATTTTAGGTTGAAGAATGTTCATTTGTCCTTTACGGAACAGTTTCGCATTACTATCGGTTGGCGCGCCACCCATTAAGAAATAACGACCTGAAGGTTTCGCTGCAACCATCGCTGTTGCTTGCATTTCACCTACAATTTCATTATCAAATGACAAGTAAAAATCGATATCCGCATTGCTAATCAAGCGATCATAAGCAAGTACTTTGATCCCATCAATTTTAGCTTCTTTGATTACGTTAGAAAGCACCTCACCGTTTGTAGGAATAATCACTAGTACATCAACGCCTCGTGAAATCATATTTTCGATTTGAGATATTTGAGTTTGTTCGTTTCCGTTAGCAGATTGAACATAAACTTTAGCGCCTTGTTTTTCTGCAGCTGCAACAAAGATATCTCTATCTTTCTGCCAACGTTCCAATCTAAGGTCATCAATTACCATCCCTATTTTTAAAGATTTAGCAAAAATAGGAGTGCTAATTGTCATCAAAACTACGCATAGTAGGGTTATGAATTTTTTCATTATAATGTCCTTTAATAATGTAATTTTTTGTTAAGGTGTATACCCGTTACCAATCAAGATGCAAAGTTCAGCAGGTTGTGAGGTGAGTAGCTTCTAGGCAGAAAGTTGAAGATCTAACTAGTTCAATCAATACTTTCTAACAACGAAGATACTTGCCTCACAACTTGCCCTACGGGTCGTTAGTTCGAAAAGCAATTCAGCGTTGCAACATTCGATAAGGACTAGCCATTGTCATCATGTTGCGTCTTGCCTTGCTGTCCGAACTAACGACTGAATAAAGCATCTCGATTAGTAACGGGTATATTCACATTCAGTGAATGGTTAGACATTAACGTTAGAATTAAAGGAAATCTTTTCAGTAATTTCATAATCTCTTTGTCATTTTTTGTTTTTTCAATTAACTGTGATCGTAAGCATGCAAGGCATTTTTCAATCAATTAAAGCGCTGAGAGACACATCACAAAGTTAATGCTTTCGCCTCTAAACTAATATTAATTGATAAGAAAGCTGAGTATATGAAACAGAATGATGTCAACGCAGAGCAAAAAAATAAACGAGAAAGAAGTTTTAAAAGAAGGCTCAAAAAGTAAAGCTTTAGGCGTTACTTTTTAATAATAGATAAGTCGAAAGTATTATTTTTCGCTATAGGATGCAGTACTACTTCGTACTAACAGTTGTGTTGGTAATATTGTATCTTGGGCTGCTTTCTCATCAAATAGCACATGCAATAGGGTTTGCATTGCTGTTTTTCCTATTTGCAACTGTGGTTGCTGTATCGTCGTTAATTGAGGCGTTGTATATTGGGCAAAAGGCAGATCATCAAAACCGATAATCGACAGTTTTTCCGGTACGTTCAATCCGACTTCAAAAGCAGCACGCATTGCGCCCAATGCCATCATGTCATTAAAACAAAATAAAGCGGTCATTTTATATTGTTTATATAAACGATGAAATGCGCTGTAACCCGAGTGAAAACTAAAATCCCCACTATCAATGGCTAATTCGTCGAGTTCAAGTGAAGCATTTTCTAAACTTTGTCGGTAGCCATTTTTACGGGCAACACAAATCGGATTGTCCATTGGCCCTGTTATGCAAGCAATGCGTTTATGCCCAATATCCAATAAATAATCTATTGCATTTTTTGATGCAGTGTAATTGTCTACTCTAACGGTGGGGACCGGAAAATTATCAAAATATTCACAGGCCATAACAATAGGAATGTTAATCCCTTCTTTTACTTCTTCAGGTAGTTCAGACGTTAACGAAATAATGCCATCAGCTTGTTTGGTTTTAACTAAATCGATATACGCATTTGCTTGCTCTACGGCATGCACTGAATCCCCAAGTAATACTTTATAGTCATTCTTTTTGGCAATAATTTGAATGCCTCGAACAATGTCAGCAAAAAACTGGTTAGCAATATCAGGCAGGATCACGATCACTGTTTTAGATTCACAACGCCTTAAATTTCTAGCACTAACATTGGGTGAGAATCCACATTCAAGCATTGCTGATTGTACTTTTTTTCTTGTTTTTTCTGATACTTTTTCAGGATGTGTCATCGCACGGGAAACCGTTGCGGTTGATACTCCAGCAAGTTTAGCGACATCTTTTACATTTGCCATAAAAGCCCTTAGGTAGAATTTTTTAAAGGTACAAAAAACAAAAAACATTCTTTTGTTACATTAATTGTAACGGACAAATATTACCTCAAAAACTATCACAAAGCTAAAACCAAAAAACAATAAAAATAAACCACTGATAAATAATATGTTTTTTAAATAAACCGATTCAACCTCAAATTTTACAGACTGTTTTTTGTACAAGCAATATAGTTTTCGTTACATTAATTCAACAAAAAATGTAATCGATTACATTAATAACAAGGAGTGACAACATGAAAACAATCCAAGGCCCAGCTTTGTTTTTAGCGCAATTTGTATCAGACCAAGCCCCTTTTAATAACCTAGAAAACATTGCGACTTGGGCAAGTGGTATTGGTTATAAGGGTTTACAAATACCCACTTGGGATAAACGCTTATTTGACCTTGAAAGAGCTGCAAATGATCTTGCTTACTGCCAACAAATACAAGATTTATTAGCTGGGCTTGAACTTCAAATAACTGAATTATCGACCCATGTTCAAGGTCAATTGGTTGCTGTACATCCAGCTTACGATGAAATTTTTGATAGCTTTGCACCGACCCAGTTTCATGGCGATCCGGTTGCTCGTCAAAAATGGGCGGTGGAGCAATTAATGCTTGCTGCAAAAGCCTCTAAAAACTTGGGATTAACAGCACATGCCACTTTTTCAGGATCATTGCTATGGCCTTATATATACCCCTGGCCACAACGCCCAGAAGGGTTAATTGAAACTGGCTTTAAAGCGCTAGGAGAACGCTGGTTACCTATTTTAGATGCGTTTGATCAAGCTGGTGTTGACCTTTGTTACGAAATACACCCGGGTGAAGACCTACATGACGGTATCAGTTTCGAGATGTTCTTAAATGTTGTTGATCAACATCCTCGCGCTAGTATTTTGTATGACCCAAGCCATTTTGTACTGCAACAACTTGATTACCTTTCCTTTATTGATAAATACCACGAACGAATTCGTATGTTCCATGTAAAAGATGCTGAGTTTAACCCTACAGCACAACAGGGAGTTTACGGTGGTTTCCAAAGTTGGGTTGAACGTGCTGGACGTTTTCGCTCTTTAGGAGATGGGCAAGTTGATTTCTCAGCCATTTTTTCAAAGTTAGCGCAATATAACTTCTCAGGATGGGCAGTTGTTGAATGGGAGTGTTGCTTAAAACATCCAGAGGTAGGTGCACAGCAAGGCGTTGAGTTTGTGAAAAGTAAAATGATCACTGTTACCGATAAAGCTTTTGATGACTTTGCAGGTAGTGAGCCTGATACAGAAATGAATTCACGCATTCTTGGTTTAACGCAATAAAGAAGAGGTCAACATGAAACGCTTAAAATTAGGTATGGTCGGTGGCGGCACAGGTGCATTTATTGGTGCAGTGCATCGTATTGCAGCAAGAATAGATGATCGCTTTGAATTAGTTGCTGGTGCATTAAGTTCAAATCCAGAAACGGCCAAACAATCAGCCAAAGAATTAAATATTAAAGAAGACAGAGCTTACACGTCATACACACAGATGGTCGAGCAAGAAAGCCAAAGAGAAGATGGTATCAATGCAGTCGCCATCGTGACTCCCAATTTTTTGCACTACCCTATCGCAAAAAGTTTTTTAGCCGCAGGCATAAATGTCATTTGTGATAAACCAATGACCTGCACATTAGAAGAAGCACTGAGTTTACACGAAATTGCACAACAAAGTGGCTGCATATTTGTATTAACTCATAACTACAGTGCTTACCCATTGGTGCGTCAAGCTAAACAGTTAGTGACTGATGGAGCGCTTGGTCCGTTACGCTTAGTACAGGTTGAATACGTCCAAGACTGGTTATCAACAGCGACTGAATTAGAAGGAAATAAACAAGCAGAGTGGAGAAGCGACCCTAAACGTAATGGCCCTGGTGGTTGTTTAGGCGATATTGCGACCCATGCTTTTAATTTAGCCTCCTTTATTAGTGGTTTAAAACTGAATCAAGTAAGCGCGGATTTAAATACCTTTGTTGAGGGTAGAAAACTAGACGATAACGTAAATGCAATGCTGCGTTTTGAAAAAAATGTAAAAGGTATGTTGTGGTCTTCACAGGTTGCACCTGGTAATGAAAATGGACTCAGAATTCGTATTTATGGCGAAAAAGCTGGCATTGAATGGGCACAGGAAAATCCAAACCAATTGTTATTTAGCCCACTTGGCGGTGCTAAACAAATAATTACCAGAGCAGGAGCCGCCTATACTGGTGCTCCTCATTTAGTACGTACGCCAGGTGGCCATCCAGAAGGTTATCTTGAGGGTTTTGCTAATATTTATTATGAAGCTGCAGACCTCATTCTCGCTCAGCTTGCTGGTGAAAATACCATGCAATTACAACAAGCGAGTTTACTGCCTGGTACTCAGGAAGGTGTGGAAGGTTTGCGTTTCATTGAAGCGGTTATTACATCATCTGAGCAAGATGGCAAATGGATTGCAATGGAGCCAGTAAATGAATAAAACGCTGAATGAACCCATCTTACGCCTAGAAAATATCCGTAAGTCATTTTCAGGAGTACAAGTTTTACATGGTATAGACGTGACAATTAATAGTGGCGAAGTATTGGGTATTCTTGGTGAAAATGGTGCGGGTAAATCAACGTTACTTAAAGTGATTAGTGGTTTACATCAAGCTACATCGGGTAGCGTGTACCTTGATCAAAAACAGATACATATTAAAAATCCTGCTGTTGCTAAAAAATATGGGATTGCGATGATCCCACAAGAATTTAACCTTGTTTCCACTCTCAATGTTTTTGAAAATGTATTTCTTGGACAAGAACTGAAACAAGGCCGTTTTCTTGATAAAAATAAAATGCGCGAACGTACCCAAGCATTACTTAATCAACTTGAAACCCATTTAGATCCCGACGCTTTAATTGAGACATTAAGTGTTGCTGAGAAGCAGATGGTTGAAATAGCTAAAGCCTTGGTACACGACGTGCGTATTTTGATCATGGATGAACCAACCACTGTATTAACCAACCAAGAGGTGGCGGTATTATTTAGGCTAATTGACAAGCTTAAAGCGCAAGGTGTCACCATTGTATTTATTTCTCATAAGCTAAAAGAAGTGAAATTGTTGTGCGACCGATTAATGATTTTACGAGATGGGCATTTAGTTTCAATTGAGCCGGTAGCAGGCCTAAATGAGCAAGAAATGGCCTCTAAAATGGTTGGGCGAGAGCTTAATCAAATTTTTCCTGAGCATTCACAAGCCAGCACCGAAATAGCGTTGCAAGTTGAACAACTTAGTATTAACAACCTACTTCATAATATTGAATTTAAAGTACATCGTGGTGAAATTTTAGGTTTTGCAGGTTTGATTGGAAGTGGTCGAACTGAAATGGCGGAAGCGATTATGGGCTTGCGTAAAAAAAATAGTGGTAAGGTAAAAATATTTAACCAAGATGTCACCATTCATGCCGCTAAAGACGCTGTAAAACATGGACTTGCTTACCTCAGCGAAGATAGACAAGGCAGTGGTTTAATTATGAATTTTAACCTGCCAGAAAATATTAGTTTGATTTCTTTGAAAAAATATATCAAAGGATTTATTCAACATAAAAAAACCACAGAGTCTGCCGCTCGATATAGTGAACAGTTTGCCATTAAGGCCCCTTCTTTAGATAGCGAATTACAATATTTAAGCGGTGGCAATCAGCAAAAAGTTTACCTCGCAAAATGGATGGATACAGATCCTGAAATTTTGATTTTAGATGAGCCCACTCGTGGGGTAGACATTAATACCAAAAAAGACATTTATCATTTTATCCACTCCTTAACCGAACAAGGCAAAGCCGTAATTATCATTTCATCTGAGATGGAGGAATTGATCGGTCTGTCACATCGTATTTTAGTCATTCGAGAAGGAAAAATTGCCGGAGAGTTAGTAGGCAAAGAGATTGAAGAGCAAAAAATAATGTTTTTAGCCGCGGGCGTTAATGACAAAACACCTCGAATGGAACCAATATTATGAGCGAAACAACTGAATTAGGAAAAAATAAAATGACCAATAAAATTGTAAGTGAAACAGCAATACAACCATCTGCTTTATCTAGGTGGATAAAGTCAATTAGTTTAACCAGTATGGCTCCTCTAATTGCACTGATTGTTTTATTGATTCTCAGCGCAATGGTGAGTGATCATTTTTTAATTCCGCGGAACTTAACCAATGTGTTAAGACAAGTATCCTATACAGGCATCATTGCGTTGGGTATGACCTTTTTGATCATTGCCGGAGGAATTGACCTCTCTGTTGGCTCAATGTTGGCATTAGTTGGGGTGCTAGTGATTATGATCCTAAACCATCTTGGCGATGGGTGGATGGCAGTGATGATTGCAATTAGTGCTGCAATGGCATTAGGTGCATTTTTTGGTGCAATTAATGGTTGGTTAACTACAAAAGGAAAAATAACCGCCTTTGTAGCCACGTTAGCAACCATGTCTATTTTCCGTTCTTTTACATTATACATCAGTGATGCCGGAGAAATGGTATCGCGAAACAATCTCTATTCAGACGTTGGAACAGGATATTTTCTTGGTTTACCCGTGCCAGTATGGGTATTCCTCATTCTAGCAATTATTGGCCATATATTACTTCGTCATACCGCCTATGGACGACACCTTTGTGCCGTCGGTTCTAATCCAAAAGTGGCCAGTTATTCTGCCATTAATGTATCAAAAGTCTATTTTTTAAGTTTTATTATTTTAGGTTTTACCGTTGGTATATCTGCAGTGATGTTGTCATCTCGCCTCAACTCTATCAGCCCCGGTGATGCGGGCCTATTTTACGAGTTAGATGCGATTGCTGCGGTCGTTATCGGTGGTACAGCACTATCCGGCGGAAAAGGCACTATTTGGGGTACGGTTATCGGCGCGATTATTTTAGGGATAATCAATAACATGCTTAACCTTTCGGGTGTTTCCCCCTACTTACAAGGTGCGGTAAAAGGCTTTGTGATCTTAATAGCCGTTTTGATGCAATACAAACGAGCACAATAAATTTACATTTTAAAACACTGTTTTTTTAATAGTTCGCTTTTAAGAAATCTTTTTTAAAAGCAATTAAAAAAGCAACATACTACAAACCAAGGAGAGCTAACAATGAACTTATTTAAAAAAATGGGCAAATTAGCATTAGGTGCCATTCTATTAACCACTTTTGCCAGTCAATCAGCAATTGCAGCTAAATATAAGGTAGGTGTTTCTGTTCCATCAGCAGATCATGGATGGACGGCAGGACTACTATGGTGGGCAAATAAAGCGGTTGCAGACTTTAAAAAGTCAGATGATGATGTCGAATTCTATGTCGTTGCGGCAAGCTCTGGTTCAAAACAAGTGGGTGATGTTGAAGATTTAATGATCCGCGGTATTGATGCTTTAGTTATATTGCCGCATAACCCTGCAACATTACAAACAGTCATTAATGAAGCTTATGACAGTGATATCTATACTGTGGTAGTTGACCGAGAACTAGAAACACCGAGCCAAAATGTATTTATTGCAGGTGATAATGCAGGCCTAGGCACAGTGAGTGGTAAATGGTTAGCTAAAGAGTTAAAAGAAAAAGGTAACATTGTGGTGATTGAAGGTATGCCTATTCCGATTAACAAGCAACGTGTAGATGCATTCGATGCAGAAATTGCTAAGCACAAAGGTATTAAAATACTTGATAGCCAAACAGCTGATTGGTCAACTCAAAAAGCATTAGCAGTAATGGAAAATTTTCTACAAAAACATCCTAAAATTGATGCAGTATGGTGTCAAGATGACGATATGTTAAAAGGTGTATTACAAGCTATTAAAGAATCTGGTCGTACTGATATCAAAACAGTATTAGGTGGCGCTGGTTCAAAAGATATCTACAAAATGATTAAAGACAATAACCCTGTTGTTCGTGCATCAGTTACTTACCCTCCAAGCATGGTTGCTTCAGGTATTGCATTAGCGGTAGCTGGTTTGAAAAATGAAAAAGTAGGGAAAATGTATCATACGTCTCCATCTCGAGTGATCCTTGCAGCTGAACTCGTTGATAAACATAACGTAGAAGCATTTTATACGCCAGAGTCCGCTTATTAATCTACCCGATCTAAAAGTAAAATATACCGAGCTTAAGTAAAAATTATTTACTTAAGCTCTGATGCCCCCTTCTATTCAACTTGAATTGAAAGGGGCATTTTTGTATCAACAAATGTAAACATATACCCCTGATATATGCACTTTTGGGATAGCGAGTATTTATGACGTAACTAGGTTTTGACGTTGTTGAGTTTTGAAGTAACTAGATTTTAGCATAACTGGGTCTTGGCGTAGCTAGTTCTTGGCATAATTAAATTTTGGTTAAGCAAACTTGTATATCGCTAATCCAATGTAAGAAAAGCCCTAAAAGTTAAGCAATAGAAAACATGTATGACATAATAAAAATAGTCCCTGCTATGTTAAAATTTCTGCTGTATATAATAAATGGGCTTGGCTTCATGAAACAAAAAATTACGGGTTATCATAAGGACGATGAAGATCATTGGGTTGCACAGTTAGTCTGTGGCCATTTTCAACATGTAAGGCATAATCCTCCCTGGACGGTTCGATTATGGGTAACCACCACACAGGGCCGAAAATCGATGATCGGGCACCAATTAAATTGTGTCAAATGTGACAATGGCGCTGAAAAAGATCAACGTGAATAAACGCATTCACTAAAACAGAGTGATTACCTTACATGCTCAGTTATTTCAGCGCTACAGAAGCTTTTAATGATGGATTTTTAATCACTAAAAGAATGCCGCTCAAAATCATCATGCTTGATATAACAAACACTAATGACACGGATTCACCGAGGAAGATAAAGCCTGCAACAGCGGCTAATACAGGGACTAGTAATTGCACAACGGCTGCAACGTTATGACGCAATGTTGTTAATGCTTGATACCACAATAAGTAACCTAATGCAGAAGCAAATACACCAGATAAAATGGCGTATAACACACCATCCATGGTTAACTGGGTAGTCTCAATATTAACAAGTGCAAAAATGAATAGAAACGGTAAAGTACGGAAAAAGTTAAAAATGGTATCAGCACTGGGATCAGTACTTTTTTTACCCGCTAACGTATAGAAGGCCCAACTTATACCTGATATACACATCAATACAAATGCAATTAAAGAAGGGCTGGACATTTGTGGTGCTAATAAATAAATAAAACCAGCAACAGCTAGCATTAACCCCAATAACTCCGCTCGACTTAGTAGATGCCCTTTAAATAGGCGCGTTACTAACATGGTAACTTGTACTGTAGCAAATAGTACTAAGGCCCCTGTTGCGGTATCTAACTGAATATAGGCGTATGAAAATGTTAGGGCATAAACAAACAACCAAATAGCATTGATCCAACTACCTTTACTTTTTTTAGTAGCAGTTCCCTTCTCTGGCACTTTTTTTAAATCAATAAAAAAATGCTTAACAGCAAGAAAAATAGCTAAGAAAATACAACCAGAAAACAATCGGATCACAGTAAAGCTACCTGCATCGATTTGGTTATCACCTAGTGCTAATCGACAAAAAACGGAATTAGCAGCAAAGGCTAATAATGCTAACGTGGTTAAAACAAAAGTATTATTAAACATAACAAGCTTATTCCCATGCAATATAAAAATAAAGCCTGCGTAAAACAGGCTTTAAGAGTAGTTTTGTAATCGTTTTGGATTAACTCATACTATTTCATTGATTAAATTAATTTAACGATTAATGGCTAACTTACGCCGTTTAATAATCTCAAACACTCAGCTTTAAGCAACGATAAGTGCACTCACTAAACCAATCAAACCACCGAATACACCACCCCACACAACTAACCAACCTAAGTGTTTTTTGATCATAGCTTGAATGATCTCTTTCACTAATTGTGGTGTCAGCTCATTTAGGCGCTGTTCTATTATTTTTTCTATTTTAGCTAAAATATCCTGCATCATATCCGGTTGTTCAATTTCACTTTTTAATAACTCAATAAATGCATCATCTTTTGTGAGATCAATAATGGATGTTTTCATGTGTTTAATAAAAGGTTCTCTGAGTGGAGTGAGTGCGTCTTCACCACCAAACATATCTAACATAGCACCAAATGAGGAGTTCATAATCACTTTTATTAAACCATCATAGGTCGGATTTAAATCAACTTTTTCGATCACGGGTTGTAGATTTAATTGTGCAGGTGAAAAACTACCAGCAGATAAAAAACGATCCACATTTTCTGCAGTAAAGAATTGCGTCATCATTAAATTTCTAATACCTGACTTAAATTCTTCAAAGTGAGCGGGCACAACACCTGAGCCATATAGGAATGGGACTTTTTCAAACAACATAAATACAGCAAGCCAGTTGGTTAAGGCCCCCGATAGTGCAAACAGTCCGACCATAATTAATATAGCTGCAATTTCAGTGTCACCCATTACAAACCCTAAGCCTAAGATTAAGGCTGCAATCAGGTTAGTGGCTAAACTCTTGTTCATCTTTACTCCTTGTTTTATACCAATCTAAGTAATCATCTAGTCATTTATGCTTGTTAAAATGAATCCTAGCTTCGTTGTTGATTCTGTAATGAGAACAACTAGTTACTACAATCAACGCCTTGCTATCATCCTTTTCCCCTAACGTCTAAAGACCACTTATTTATCCAGATTGGTATTAGTTATTTTTATGATTGATATTTTTAAGGTTTTTGTATTTGCTTTTATCACGATTAAATCGATTAAAGATTAATTTAAACCGGCATTCTTTTAAGCAATAAGGTAATTATCCATTTTTTATCGAAAAAAAATCCAGTTATAAATAACTGGATTTTATTCTCATTACACATAATAACTGTAATTATTTTGAGATTTCTTCACGTAACTTTAAGCTACGAAGTGCTTTATCTAACACACCGTTAACAAATTTATATGACTCATCGGTTGCAAAATCTTTTGCTAATTCAATCGCTTCATTTAGTACCACTTTAGGCGGTACATCAGTGCGGTAAGTTAACTCAAACATCGCTAAACGTAATACGGCAATATCAACCATATCAACATCGTCAATTTTACGAGATAGGTACGGAGAAAGTTTTTCATCTAATGACTCAACTCTCTGCACTACACCGATTAACAATTCTTTAAAGTAAGGAACGTCAGCTTTTGACATATCTTGGTCAACAGAGAATTGTTCAATAATTTGTGACACACCTGTTTGCGTGATTTGCCATTGATAAATAGCTTGCACAGCAAACTGACGAGCACGACGACGTTCAGCAGGTTTCATTTTCATTATCCTAATTCCGCCATCACGTTAACCATTTCTAATGCGCTTAAAGCAGCTTCACTACCTTTGTTACCCATTTTAGTTCCAGCACGTTCAATTGCTTGATCAATTGAGTCCGTTGATAAAACGCCAAATGCAACAGGGATATCGTTATCTAACGATACACTTGCTAAGCCTTTATTACATTCGTTAACCACTAATTCAAAGTGCGGTGTACCACCACGGATAACACAACCCAATGCAACAATAGCATCAAACTTTTTAGATGTAGCTGCACGTTTAGCTACTAATGGCAGCTCAACAGCACCCGGTACTCGAATCACCGTGATATTTTCATCAGCAACTTGACCTGTACGTTTAAGGGTATCAACTGCACCAGCAAGTAACTGCTCATTAATAAAGCTGTTAAAGCGAGAGATTACGATTGCAATTTTAGCTTGTGGAGCGGCTAAGCCACCTTCAATTATTTTCATTTTCTACCCTTATTACAAAATTTTTGTGCATTCTAACACAGTTTATTTCTATACTGACACTGTTTATTCGGTGATGTATTCAACCACTTCTAGCCCAAAACCAGATAATGCATGGTACTTTTTCTGTGAACTAAACAATGCCATTTTTTGTACGCCTAAATCACGCAAAATTTGCGAACCAACACCGACACGACGGCTTGCACCTTGTGCTTTAGCAGCAATACGTTCACCGGCATCTTCTTGCTGAATATTTTTGATTTGTTCGACCAATGATTCTGCCGTTTCTTGGTGTCCTAACATAACTAATACACCGCCATCTTTGGCTAAACGTGCCAAAGCACTATGCAGTGGCCAAGTGCGCGGACTTAAACGATCAGAAAAAAAGTTATCAGCAAATGTATTTTGTAAATGAACACGCACATTAGTGATTGCATCGCTTTTTACTTCACCATTAACCAGCGCAAAATGCACTTGTTTGTCGATAGTATCTTGATAAGCGACTAAATCAAATTCACCAAACTCAGTCGGTAACTTGCACTCACTAACACGTTCAATCGTGGTTTCATTGTTGTTACGGTATTCAATTAAATCAGCAACTGTGCCTAGCTTAATATTATGTTGCTTAGCAAACACTTCCAAGTCAGCACGACGCGCCATGCTGCCATCTTCATTTAAGATTTCAACAATAACGCCAGCAGGTTCACGACCAGCAAGACGCGCTAAATCACAAC
Organism: Psychromonas sp. SR45-3; assembly: GCF_014163575.1. Lineage (NCBI taxonomy): Bacteria > Pseudomonadati > Pseudomonadota > Gammaproteobacteria > Alteromonadales > Psychromonadaceae > Psychromonas > Psychromonas sp. SR45-3. The sequence goes on along the minus strand of NZ_JACJDP010000030.1, from coordinate 15,537 downwards.
CGGCTTCAGTATGACCCGCACGAGTTAGAACACCACCTTCTTGTGCTTTAAGTGGAAAAATATGACCTGGCATTACGATATCTGTCGGTTTTGCATCTTTACCAATCGCGGCTAATACAGTCACTGCACGATCTGCAGCTGAAATACCCGTTGTAACACCCTCTGCAGCTTCAATGGAAACAGTAAAGTTAGTTGAAAATGCTGCCGTATTATCTTCTACCATTAATGGTAACTTTAATTTTTCACAGCGAGCTTCTGTCAGTGTTAAGCAAATCAAGCCTCGACCATACTTTGCCATGAAGTTAATTGCTTCTGGCGTTACTAAGTCCGCAGCCATGATCAAATCACCTTCATTCTCACGGTCTTCGTCATCCATTAAAATAACCATTTTTCCTAAGCGAATATCTTCAATGATTTCTGCTGTAGTATTTAACTTCATTTTTATTCCTTAAACCTTGTGAATTACCCCATGAAACCGCTTTTTGCTAGCAGATCCATTGTCGACTGTTGTTTTTTATTTGTGTCAGCGGCATGTTTACCTAATACCAAACGCTCTAGATAACGAGCGATCACATCCACTTCTAAATTAACACGACTACCAACAACATAATGTTGCATCGTGGTTTGACTGATAGTATGAGGAATGATGGTTAATTTAAAACTAGCGCCATCGACATCATTCGTTGTAAGACTGATCCCATCAACGGTAATCGACCCTTTTTTAGCAATATATTTAGCTAAATCATCGGGTGCTTTGATCCAATATTCAACGGCATTACCTAATGGAGAAATAGACGTTATTTCGCCAACCCCATCAACATGGCCGCTAACAATATGACCACCAAAACGGTCATTCATTTGCATCGCTTTTTCGAGGTTGACCATAAATCCGGGTTGAATATTTGCAAAGCCACTTAATCGAATAGTTTCATGTGAGACATCCGCATCAAATGAGTTTTCACCTAAACGTGTTACGGTTAAACAAACACCATTATTGGAAATACTATCACCGAGTTTGACATCGTTCATCTCTAACTCGCCAGCATGCACTGTGATGGTCATATCTTTTTCATTATTTTTAATTGCAGTGATTTTGCCCACTGCTGCAATAATGCCTGTAAACATATTATTCTCGATGGTTAATCAGACGAATATCATTACCTATCTGCATCACAGAGTGTAATTTGAGGGTAATAATTTCGTTCATCGTGGAAAAGTTAGGTAAGTTTACTAAGTTTCTGCTTTGATCGCCCATTAATTTTGTCGCTTGATAGAGAATAAATTCATCAACCAACTCATTTTTGAACAATTCGCCAGCTAAAGTTGCACCAGCTTCCACCCATAGGTCGTTAATTTCATATTCGTTCAGCAAAATCATTAACGCATTAAGGTCGATACGCTGATGATTGTCTGCGCTACAAATAATTTGATCGACTTGCGCGACACAATTTTTGAATGCACTTGTATCTCGAGCTTGTAACGACACTAATAAAACTTTACCGGGTAAATCAAATAATTTTTCTTGTAATGTACATTGGTTATTAGAATCTAAAATAACACGTATTGGTTGGCGCAGATTAGCTTCACTCACTAATTCACTATCAAAAGCAGGGCTAGCTAAAAGTTCTTTATAACGCACATTTAAACTAGGGTCATCGGCTAGCACCGTATTTATACCTGTTAAAATAGCGCTTTGCTGTGCGCGATAATATTGGACATCTACTCTTGCGTCTGGGCCTGTTATCCATTGACTAAGGCCATTTTTTAATGCCGTTTTACCGTCTAAACTTGACGCCATTTTTACCGTTATTCTTGGGCGCTTATATTTCATTCGAGTAATGAAACCTAAATTTAACTGCTCAGCTTGTTTGGTTAACAACCCCACATCAACTTTAATCCCCGCTTCTTGTAATAAGGTAATACCTCGCCCTGTCACTTTAGGGTTTGGATCAACCATTGCGACTACAACACGTTTAACGCCCGCTTTAACTAATGCTAAAGCGCACGGAGGCGTTCTACCAAAATGCGAACAAGGCTCCAGAGTGACATAACATGTAGCACCAATAGATTGCTGTTTGGCAATCGCTAGCGCATTCACCTCTGCATGACCAGCCCCCGCTTTAAGATGGAAGCCCTCACCAACAATATTGCCTTCCTTAACAATTACACACCCTACATTTGGGTTAGGAGAAGTAGTAAATCGGCCTCGTTCAGCAAGTACGATGGCACGTTGCATGTATTTTTCATCAAGCTCTGTAAATAGCATTTTATTAGTACTTTTATTGATTTAAATAATTAATTCATTGAAACATTTAACGTGCAGTATGATCGATAAACAGTCAATAACCTTAAACTTTATTGGCAATATTTATATTTTATTTAAGGCTTCTATTTATTATATTCATTTATTGGTATCTAATTTAGCAATCTCTTCACCAAATTCTTTAACGTCTTCAAAAGCGCGATATACAGAAGCAAAACGAATGTAAGCAACTTTATCTAAGCTTTTAAGTAAATCCATCACCAATTCACCCACCATTTTGGAAGGGATTTCGCGCTCGCCAGTTGCACGCAATGTTGATTTTAATTTATTCACCGCACTTTCTACCGCTTCAATACTAACCGGGCGTTTTTCTAGTGCGATATTAATGCCTACAAGCAGTTTTTCTTCATTAAAGGGTTCACGACTACCATCTGATTTAATTAAACGCGGCATGATAAGTTCTGCTAATTCAAAGGTAGTGAATCGTTCATTACACTCATTACATAAACGGCGGCGACGAACTTGAGAGCCTTCAGAAACAAGACGTGAATCAATAACTTTTGTATCTTGGGCATTACAAAAAGGACAAAACATAGTGTTTTTCTCTGTTCAATAAACGACGAAATGATAACTTAACGTATTTCGATCTCTGTAAAGATGAGTGCATTAAGCAAGCGCTCACATTAAGGCTTTAAATAGGTGCTTAAGTTAACATATTTATGCTCTACGATGGCAGTTTATAGAGACTATTTTATCTTAAAAAGTGATATCTATATGTTCTGACAGAGATCAACATGATGGCAGGTACTCATAAATTGTTCATTTAGACTGTACTCTATATGAGTTATTCATACGAATGTTAACGAGCTCTATAATTTACATCGTTTAGTTATCAAACAATAAGGAAGCACAATGACACAAAAAAATATGATCATCGGAGGGGGATGTTTCAGGTATCTTGAAACAGCTTTTAACCAAGTAAAAGGTGTTACAAGTACTATTTCAGGACATACCGGAGGCCGAAAAGAAACCGCATATTAATCAACAACAGATATTTAATAAAGATAGATTAACAAGTGTTGAACCTCTTGATATTTTTATGCGGCATAGGATTATCATCAAAGATATTATTTAAAAATCCTGAGCAAGGTTATTGTATTGTGGTGGTTGCACCTAAGTTTCCAAAATTTAAAGCGCAACATGCGGAATCAAAAAACAATCACATAACCAACGCCACTAATACCATTAATTCAGCTAATAGCTGATCAATCTAGCTGGTTAAAATGCATCCCTTCAGTGTTAGAAATTTTGCAAAGAAAATAATCATTTGACCCAATTTTTGCGTTGAATTGATGTATTTTTCTGCATTAAATTTGACTAAACACATTAACAATGTTGACATAAACGTCTGATATATTTAACTTTATCAAGAAAAAAGGGTTAAATAGTTTACTCGCTATTTAACCCTTTTTTGCTTTCTTATTTTGAAAAGAACTGTTGATTAGGTGTTAATTAACATCACTGGGTGCAATAATGAATCCTTGATAACCCGTTGCTTGTAATTCACTGACTCTATCTAGCTGTTCGTAATCTTCAACTCCTGTAATGATCACATCCACACCTGAACCGAGCGCAGTGTTAATTACTGCTCGCGTTAATACAAGTCGCTGTGTCAACTCGCCAACATCCATTTCATTGCTCAAATCACAAGATAGAGATTGGTCTAGTTTTACATAATTTGGTTTGATATTTTGTAAGTAAGATAATGACGCCATCTCTCTTCCATAATGATCAATGCCAAGTTGAGCCCCCACTTCTTTAATTAGGTTAGCAAAATGAATACTTTGTTCAGGGTGATTTAAAATAGCATCTTCTTGGATCTCAAAATAAAAGCGGTTTTGATCAGGTTGTGCTTTCAAAAACCCTTTCAACCAACTATGAAATTGCAAATCAAGCACGCTGTCATGAGTAATGTTAATGGCTACTTTCTTATTGCTAGATTGCATGGTTGGGTTTTCTACAATGGCTTCAATTAATGATTTATCGAACTGACTGCCTAACTCTAACTGCTCGATGTAAGGCATAAATTTAGCGGCACGGATCTGTTTATTATCAATGGTGATAATACTGTAAATTTCATGATGCAAAATTTTATCGTTTGCAAATGAAATTGAAGGATGCCATTTAAATTTTAGTGACTTATTGGCAATTGCCTCTTTTAAATGAGTATGCCATTGCGTCAATGTCATATCTTGTTTAACCACACTCTCGTACCAGTGACTCACTTTTGATTCATTCAAAGCATGTTGCAGTGCATTATCTGCATTAGCTAATAATTCAGAAGCCGTTATATCATCAGTACGAATCGCACCACCAATAGCAAATTGGCCCTCACCATCATAATTTACATTTTGCATTGCTTCACTAATTAGTCGAGATACCTTTTGTAAATAGACGTTCAGTTGCGGTTGCGATGCTTTAGTGACTAAAAATACAAACTCTCGATTGGAGATACGAGCAATAAAGCTTGGACATACTGCAGGTAAAGTTTGTTGCATTTCTTTGGCTAAAATTTGGATAGTATTATCTCTAACTTGATACCCAAATTGATCGTAAATCGTTTCTAACCAATCTAACCTTGCGATTAATAAACCACCATAGCCAGGATCTTTGATCCAGCTTGCAAGTTGTGAATTAAGGTATAAACGATTTGGTAATTGCGAAACAGTATCGGTTAGTTTTCCTTTCTTTAAAGAGACCACTTCTTTATCTAACTGTGAAAACACTGCTTGTAATTGACCAGACATACTATTAATAGCTAATACAACCTCTTTAAGCTCTGTTGTTTCCGGGATTGCTAAATTAGACTGAAATTCTCGTTTTGCAATCAGTTTAGCTTGATCCGCGACACGATGTAATGGTGCAAGAATACGTTTTAAACGAAGATTTAAAATAATTAAAGAGACAAAAAATATAATAGCTAATGCGATTAAAGTATCGCACATTACTTTCCATAATTGGCTGTAACCAATTGCTGGATTTGCTTCTAAATTTAATGTTGCCAGTTGGATCCAACCATTAGTAATAACACTCTCTGTACTTTGTGACTCAAATAAATGTAAGTCTAAAAACCACTGTGGTACGCCGGCTACTTTGATTGGGTTTTCCCATACTTGTGTTTTACTTGTTTCTAACCAAGTCAGGCTTACTTTTTTATAAAATCCACCTTCAAAAATAACATTAATCACAGTTTCTGCAGAGGCAACATCCCCTGTTTCAAGGTGCGGCTTCAACATTAATGTAAGCGCATTCGTTGTATTATTTAAGTCCGACGCTATTTGGCTATCCATAAATGTTTTTGTTTGGGTAAACTGAAAATACGCCAAACTCGTTGCTACTAGTAAGAACAGCCCTAGTAATAATGAGTTTATCTGATTAAACAGTGTCATAAATAAGTTACTCCATTGATGTAACAGGTTGCTTTAATTGATTAAGTCCCATGCGATGATTTAAATCATTCCATCGTTTGAGTCTACTGGGTTTCCCTGCTACGCGGCCTTGTCTTTTTTCATTGTTTAACCATAACTGTTTACCGTTAAAGCTATACACAGGGATTAAATCTTGTCGCTCACTTGCTTTTTTTATACGTCCATCGATGTTATCTAAAATTAGTGGTTCCGCTGTTGGGTGTTTATAATAAGCCACAACCATATGGTATTGGTTAAGCGTTAAGGATTTAACCATCACTATGCGTAATTTATCGTCTGCAACACCCACAGCCAGTAAACTAAAATACTTTGCTAACGCAAAATCTTCACAATCTCCCGCATTGGCCCCTATAAACTCTACAGGTGTTGCCCAATAATTACTTTCACCCCACAATCTTTGATCTGTTGTAAACTGCAGTTGATTAAAAAAACGGTTAGTACTAATTAATTTTTGTTGTTCATTTTTATATTGCTTATTAAGGACTTTTAACCATGCAGAACCACGCTTTGCCGCACGATCTCCATAGTTTTTTTGCAATACAGAGATCAATTTTTTGGTATCAATATTTATTGGAATGCTTGCATATAGATAAGCACTACTCATATATACAAACAAGCCAATAAGGGATATTTTTTTTAATAAAGCACGTTTACTATGCATTTAGTTCGTAATTATTGCTCACGGTGATCAACGGTATAGATAGTCCATTTCATATCTACTATATCTGCTGCACCATCTACTTCAGCAACAATACGTCTATTTTGAGCATTCACATATTCATCATTACCTTCAAAAAGAAGCTGCTCAAATCCGAAGCCAATAGTGTCAATTCTATTTTCATCAACGGCATATTGATTAACTAATATTTGTTTAACTGCGTCAGCACGGTTTAAAGAGAGTTGCTTATTATATTGCTCAGTACCAACAATACTTGTGTGCCCTTCAATCATCACTGTAATCGAAGAATATTCTTTCATTAAATCTGCTAATGCTTTAATTTCTGCATAATATTTACCATCAACAAATGCAGAGTCATTGTCAAAATTTACCAACAATTTTATACGTACTTTTTCAAGGTTATCTGTACTACATCCGTCGTTATTAATTTCAGCTCCGAGTGCTGTAGCAGGGCATTTATCTCGAGCAGATATTATGCCATCTCCTTCTAGATCCGATAAATCATAAACTTGTACCGTAGGTTCAGGCGTCATTTCAATAATATTAGATGAACAGCCACTCGCTAATATAGCGGCAGCAAATAGACTAATTATTTTCATTGTATACACCTCCTTCAAATTGCTCTTCTCCTTGCCAAGTTGCAGGGCGAGTCACTCGCAACGAGTCTAATAATTTTCCCATTGAATGTAAGACACGATATTGTGCTGTTATTTCAGAAAATTCGGCTTCTAAAAAGTCACGTCTCGCTTGATATAATTCATTCTCGGTATCTAATAAGTCTAATAAACTACGTTGGCCTATTTTAAACTGTTCTTTATAATCTGCCTGTGTGTCTTTGGAAGCAATAACATGTAATTTGATGTATTTCTTTTGTAAATTTAATTGCTCAAATGCATCCCAAGATAAAATAAAACCTTCTTTTACTTCACGATGCGCGGTCATATTTAACGCTTTAGCTTCATTAATTTTGTATGCCGTTTCTTTTGTATAAGCGAGATCTTTACCGCCTGAGAACAAGTTATATTTAAAACGAAGCATCGCAGTGACATCATTATTATTACCACCCACGTCGCCGCTAGTGTAATTGCCATCAACACCATCAACGTTATCATTAAAATTAGCGTCAATTTCAAATGTAACTTCAGGGTAATAAGTTGATTTAGCACTATCGTATTGTGCATGAGCGGATTGTATATCGTTACTTGCAGCCCATACTGATGGATGATTTTTAAACGCCATTTTGAGGCCTTCATCACGAGTAGTTGGTAACATGCTGCGGTCTGGAAAAGGAATAACAAGATTTTCTGGTGTTTGATCAATGAGACGATAGAACTTGGTTTTACTGTCTAAATAATTATTTTTAGCAGCAATCAAATTTGATTGTGCTTTTGCTAAGCGTCCATTAATCTGAGATAAATCGGCCTTACTACTAAAACCAGATTCAGTACGCTCTTTAATTTGATCATAAATTTCAACGTGCGACTGTAAGTTTTTTTCTGATAAAGAAACCAACTCTTCAGACTGAATAAGCGCCAAGTAGACTTTAGCTATTTCTAATGCAATATCTTCAGCAATTGAATGCAAACGCCATTGTTCTGCACTCGTTGCATAACTTGTACGTTCTACTTCACTGCTGGTACGAAAACCGGTAAACAAGTTTTGTTTTAAACTCAAGCCCAATTCACGTCTAGTTAAGTTTTCTGGATCATCATTTGCGTCATTTCTGGTGCTTGGACTATCGGTATACTCGTAACCAATCCCACCAGTTAGATCAAGAGTCGGCAAATAACCTGCTTCCGCTTGATCAACTTGTTTCTCTGCCGCTTTAAATCGTGTAAACGCAGCTCTAATTTCAGGATGAGTATCTAAAGTATGAGCAACTGCTTGCTCTAATGATTGACTGTGTACTGACAAAGGTGACAATGCCAGAGAACTAAAAGCGATTAATACCGCTTTATTTGCTATTCTACGTTTTAATGGTTTCATTCTCTCTCCATGAGCGTTTTTAATATTCACGTAATGCCATCTCTTTTGCTCGTAATAATGGGTTTAACATATATTCAAGTACAGTACGTTTGCTTACCATTACGTCGACGCTTGTTAGCATTCCGGGAATAATCGGCATATCGTCCTTATCTTTACGATTCATACTTGATTCATTGGTTCTGATCCTAACAATATAAAAACTATTGCCTTCTTCATCTTGTGTAGTATCTGCACTGATATGTTCAACAACACCTTCAAGACCACCGTATCGGGTAAAATCATAGGCTGTAATTTTAACGCGAGCAGGTAAGCCAACATGAATAAATGCAATATCTTTAGGAATTATTTTAGCTTCTACTAGTAACTTATCTTCTGTTGGTACTATTTCTAAGAGTACCTGGCCAGGTTTAACTACACCACCTAGTGTATTGATATGCAAGGTTTTTACTGTACCAACAACGGGAGAAGTGATCAGAGCCTTAGTTACTTTATCTTTTACACCTACTTGTGCTTCTGTGATCCTAGAAAGTAATCCTTGTTTTTCATTTAATTGAGCTCGAGCATCTGTACGAAATGCAAACACTAGTTCACGTCTTTTTAAGATAGACTCTTCTAAGGCAGATTGTTGTCTTGGGATTTGTGCTCGTAATGAATTAATTTCACCATTTAAATCATTAACGGTACGTTGTAATTTTAAGTACTCGACTTCAGGTACAATATTTTTTTCAGCTAAAGGCCGAGTTAAACGCATTTCTCTATTTGCTAATCGTAAACTACTTCTTAATGTACTGACCTTAGATTCTATTTCTTTAATTTCTTGTTGACGTTGTTTAATTTGTTGGGCTTGGATTGCAACTTGGTTTTCTAAGCTGTTTAAACGTCCAATATATTCATCTTGCTGCCGTTCAACTAGCGTAGCCGCTGTTGTTTGAAGATCTTCAGGGAACTGTAATATTTTTTGTTCTATTTTTATTTGTAATTTCCAATCCTTTACATTGGCTATCAAGATGCTGCTTAATTCCGATCTTAAACGAATAATATCAGCTCTAAGTGCATCAACTTCTTGAGTTTGTTGTGCCATATCTGAGCGGAATCTAGTGTCATCAATACGTGCTAAAGGCTGACCTTTAGTGACTAACATTCCTTCTTTTACGTATAAATCTTGTAAAATACCACCATCTAAACTTTGAATTATTTGTACTTGTGAAGAAGGAACAACCTTACCTTCCCCGCGAGTCACTCGATCTAATTTTGCATAATAAGCCCACACAAAAAAGCACACGAATAAAGCTGCTAAAGCCCACACAGTTAAGCGCTGTGCAGTCGGTGTTTGAGTTATCATCGCACCATAAACATCGTCGGCCATTTCTAAATCATGTTTGGAAATTTTCATGATTTAACTCCTCCAGTACTGCTAAGGTTACCTGAAGCAAGTTTCTCTAAAATAATATCTTTTGCATCATTCGCGACTATTTTTCCATTCTCTAATACAATAATCCGATCAACCAACTGTAATAGATGCATCTTGTGAGTGATCAGCAGCAAGCTACGATTTTTTATGGTTTGTTTCATTGAACTAATGAACTGTTTTTCAGCACGAGCATCTAAACTTGCTGTAGGTTCATCAAGTAACAAAATTTGAGGATCATTCAAAATAGCCCGTGCTAATGCAACAGCCTGACGCTGACCTCTAGATAACGTTATCCCCCCTTCACCAACTTGTAAATCCAAACCTTCAGAAGCAAAATCCGTAAATAGTGTCACGCCCGATAATTGAGCAGCACGTAATAATTGATACTCAGTAACTTGACGAGTACCGAACAGAATATTGTCTTTAATAGAACCATGGAAAAGGGTTATATCTTGAGGCAAGTAACCTATATTGCTGCGTAAATCACTGGGATGAATTTGCCCTTGGTGTAAACCATCGTAGCGAATGCTACCTAAGACAGGTTTATAAAGACCTAAAATTAATTTAGCTAATGTGGTTTTACCAGAACCATTACGGCCTATAATTGCAATTTTTTCACCGGGCTTAATGTGCAAAGAAAAAGGGTACAAGGCTGTTTTTTCATTATTCGGATAATGGAATGATACCTGCTCACATTCAATATTCCCCTGTAACTTGTTGCGGCTTACTAAGTGCCCTTTATTCTCAAACTCCCCTTCTTGCTCCATAACACTATTGATTTGACGTAAAGAACTCATCGTTTGATTATAACGTGTCATTAACGAAGCAATTTTAGCCATCGGCCCGATCGCTCGGCTAGACAACATCACCGCCGCAATAATTGCCCCCATAGAGATCAGACCTTCAGATACTCGATAAACGCCTAATACCATCACCGCAACGACGGAAATTTGAACAATGAAACTTGATACATTAGCCACCGAATTAGTAATCACTTTTACTTTTAATTGCCACTTTGAAGTATGGCCAACCATTTGTTGCCATGTATGTTGAATAATACCTTCAGCACCATTTGCTTTGATTGACTCCATAGAAGACAAACTTTCTACTAAATGACCATGTCGTAGACCTGAAAATTTATTACTTTCTTCAATCGCTACTTTTAATTTACTTTGCACAATCAGGCTATAACTAATAATTAATACAGTCGCAATGACTGCGAAAATAGCCAAGTCTCCAGAAACCAACCAAATGATAAAGATAAAGAAAATAGAAAAAGGTAAATCAACTAATGCGGTAATGGTTGCTGAAGATAAAAAATCACGAATACTATCAAACTCACCCAGTTGACGAGCCATGCCACCCACACTTGAAGATCTTTTTTCTAGAGGGATACCAATTGCTTTAGCAAACAGTTTCGATGATATTTCTACATCGACTTTTTTACCTGCTACGTCAATGAGGTAGGCTCGAATTTGCTTTAATATAAGATCAAATATATAAGCGACACCTGCTCCGATGGCTAATACCCATAACGTTTCAAAAGCAAGATTAGGCACTACTTTGTCATACACATTCATCACCAATAGTGGTGACAACAGTGCAAATATATTAATTAAAATAGATGCAACAATCACATCTCGGTAAATCGGTGCAGACTCACGGATACTATTCCAAAGCCAATGCTTTTTAGTGTCGTGGATATGAACATCAAAATGACGATCGCCATGATATTTTTGTTTAATTAAGAAGAGATAACCTACGTATTCAGCTTCTAATGCTGCAATGGTTAACAGTTCTTCGCCGCCCGTTTCAGGAAATGAAACACGCGCTTTATCAGCGGTGATATCAATTTCATGTAAAATACAGGCCTGTTTATTTTTGAGCATCAAAATACAAGGCAGCAACATATCAGGAATAGCAGATAAACTCCTACGATCCATTTTTGCACTCAACCCAGCTCGGCTCGCTGCTTGAGGAAGTAGCTCAGGAGTAAGATGTTGGTGAGTTAACGGTAAACCTGCCGCTAATGATTCTGCTGAACAGGGCGTTGAAAAATGCTCACTTAATAGAACTAAGCAATCTAATAATGGATCGTGTCCAATACGAGTTGAGCTATTTATTTCCCACTGTCCTGACTGAGGCTTTGTTTGCTTCAATGTTGACCCTTTATTATAAATGGTCAAAATAACACTCCTTTATGAGCATTATGATGACTATTTATATTTGCATAGTATGAAAGAATATTAACGTTTTTATAAGCATTTATCTATTTAAAAACATGACCTTAAAAACGTTATCTAAATAGTTAATTAAAAAACCTAATAACAATTTAAACAAGATAACGTTAAATAAAATATCACTTAAAAACAATTAATTATACATATTCCACTTAAACAATTTCATCATCTAATGGTGAGGATGTATTTTCAACAATCGTGTCTCCAATAATCAAAGCACCATCGTTTAACAGATTATTAATAACAATTTCTTTATCTGTATCGGATACGTTACCTAGAGAATCAAGACCACCAGTATCAATACCTTCCAATTGTGTATCTTCTAATACAATTTTCTGTGTAGGAGAGTCTCCACCTTCTTTATATGTTGTAATTGTTGTATCTTTTCCGTCAAAACTGAAGTCTAAATAATCTCCAAGGGTATTTTCTGATTCCCCCTGTAGCAGATCACTTAGGTCTAGTTTATCTTCATTAATATTAAAGTCTGTTATCGTATCAGTGCCGTAAGTATCACTAGCAGTCCAAACAAACGTATCATTACCATCACCACCGGCTAATATATCATTGCCTGTACCACCAATGAGGAGGTCGCCACCTGCTCCGCCATAAAGCTCATCACGCCCATTGTCTCCGCCGAACAATACATCGTCTCCATCGCCTCCGTACAATTGGTCATTGTTGTCACCACCTTTTAGAATGTCATGACCAGTATCACCTTCTAATAAATCATTACCCGTTCCACCAAGTAATTCATCATTACCAGCTCCACCGCTGAGTTGATCATTTTCATCATTACCCTCTAAGGTATCGTTGCCAGTTCCACCGAAAAGTTGATCCCTCCCAGATCCACCAAATAAGAAATCATCTCCACCTTCACCATGTAGTGTATCTTGATTACTTAGGCCAGAAATATGATCATCTCCACTGCCGCCAATAAGTGTATTTTGTTTCCAATCACCGATAAGAGTTTGGTTGTCATCTGCAGGCTCAACGGCTACTGAAGAAGCCTGAACACTTGTAACTGGTTGCCCGCTAACTGCTTCTGCTTCATAAACTAACCCTTCGATTAAACCTGAAGCTTGATTATGCACAACACTAACATTAGCTGTCGCTTCGTTGGAAACAATTCCATTTTCGTCGATAATTGTATAAGTGAATGAATCTGCTCCAGTATAATTAGTGTTAGGTGTATATATAACATTGCCATTTTCAATGGCTACCAAACCATACGTAGCTGCCCCAACTGAGTGAATAGTAATACCTTCACCGATATCATTTGATAACAAATCCAGTGTAATTGAAGTGTTTATTTCCGTACTTGACTCATCTATAGCATGAGAAAGATTTTCAGAAATCCAAATATTATCTCCAAAAATGGAGTTGGTTCCATTACCACTAATAACCTGACTTAAGTCTAATTCAAGAACATAATCACCACCTTGATCCCAGTAAATAATATCCACTGAGTGTAATCCAGCTGCTAATGTAATCTCTTGAGTGGTATTTCTTGGTCCAGTATTTCCATCAAAAGCAATTGCCTCATTACCATCGACTATAACTTGAAAACCATCATCATGCCTTACAGTAAACTGGTAAACGCCAGCAGTTTCTACATCTAAATTACCACTTAATTTTATGATACCTGCACTTGCCCCTTCTGTTGAGCCACCATCTACAGCGACTATAGATGAACTATCACTGCCTAAGAAGTTAGTTAAATGAGACGGTATGCCAGATGCATCAACATCATCGGCTAAATCTCCGCTAAATTTGCGGTAGTTCATTTCAGTAGAAACAAAAGTTACCTCAGCAGCTTGCTCAGCGGTATAATTATTAACAGTTGCAATATTTTTAAGCTGTCCACCTTCAGCACGCTCGTTATAGCCCCAGTATTCACCAGAAAGGCCTTTTATGATTATACCCGAATCATCTACTTTGAAGGCATTGTCATTAACAGAAAGAGGTTCATCAACCCCATTAATAGTTATAACAATATCCTGTGTTGTACCATTCAAATTAACAGTATGAGTCTCAGTGATTGTTTCATTCGAATCTAACGCTTGAATCTCGCTGTTTGTATTATCAACTTCATAATTCCAAGTACCATCTGGATTAATGGTTAAAAGACCTAGTTGAGCAGTTCCAGTTGTATTAGTAAGATTAACCTGAGGGTCAAAATTTTCACTATCAATGGTATCAACGTCACTAAAGGTTAATTTACCCGACGTCGTTAATTTACCGTTAATATCATTGTCTTCAGTGATCTCTCCAATGGCACTATCTCCAGCACCTGCATTTACAATGATTTCAGTTGGATCTTCAGCCCCAAATATTGTTATTGGGACTTCCGTTGTGACCCCATTAATAGAAACCGTATAAATTTCAGTAATATTTTGACCTATATCTAAATATTGTGCAGCTTCATTATTTAAAACATATTCCCATTGAAATTGACCAGGATTACTAGCGGTTGGAGTAGGAGTTAAAGTGAAATTGCCTATAGCATTACTTCCGCCAGTAGAACTCGTGAATTCAGAAGTTGGTTGATATGTATCTAACTCTGAATAATCAGGATCGCTAAATATAAAAGTCCCCTGTGCGCTTTGAAGACTTCCCCCATCTTCCAAAACTCTCCCTTCAGCTGAATTAGAGCCTGCAACTTGAATAATAGTAGGATCATCTTGTGGAGTTATCGTTACATTAACCGTTCCTTCCTGCCCTTCAGCATTGGTATAAGTAAAGCTATCTGTCCCATTAAAATTAGCATTCGGCGTGTAAATCACTTCTCCATCATTGTTGAACACAACTGTTCCATTACTCGGCTCAGAAACGGAAACGATTGGTGATTTGATTCCATCTACATCGCTATCTGTATCATTTGCTAACACATCTATCACAACAGACATGTCTTCATCGGTTACCGCGCTATCATTATTTACTACAGTCTCATCGTCATTAGTTAAAATGACACTTGGATCTGCTGAGACGGACTCGCCGCTCACATCCTGATCACTCGGGGTTAACGTAAATGCCGGTAACTCTTCACCACGGTTGGCTAAGTCAGCTCCCGCTGCGGTTAACACGATCGTGCCATCAACAATGGCATAGTTTTCACTATCGGCGTCGCTTAACGCCACCGTTACGGTGTCACCGTCTTCATCGTTCGTTTCAAACGTCGCGACCACCAAGCCTGCCACGGTTTCTGCGGCATCTTCGGTCACGTTGATCACGGAGGTGATCTCAACCGTGGGCGCATCGTTAACCGTATTCACCACCGGAGTGGCCGAATCCGTTTCACCATTAATTGTGCCGTCGTTCGGTGTTAACGTAAATTCAGGTAAGGCGGCTCCGCTGTTAACCAGCGCCGCGCCCGCTGCTGTTAAGAGAACCTCATTGCCCACGACCTGGTAGTTGATGATGTCATCCACCGTGACCGTGACATCATTACCATCTTCATCAGAGGTGTTAAA